>JANMYC010000244.1:0-2522 GCA_031381715.1 Saprospiraceae bacterium | reverse complement strand
GATTTATTAAAAGAGGAAAATTTCCCTCAAGCCTGTAGCTTAGATGATCCAGATTGCATGGCTTGTAGTGCTTAGTGATAGTTATTTAATTCTTGAAATTTAGTAAATCTATGACAATTTTAGAACGGCTGGATAGAGGTGAGAAGGTTAAATGTAAAGAAACAAGAGAAGGAAAGATAGTAATATTACGCAAAGTTAAAGATGAAAAATTGGAAATAGTAGATTCTCAAACTCTCGAAATTCAAACAGAATATTTAATTAGAGAAGGATTTTGCGAAGAGTTCGTTTACTACAACGAAAATTTAAAAAGTTATATTAAATACCTAATTTAAATAGTAAATGCAATAGTAATGAGGTGTATTTTAATCTATGAGAAACACCTTTATACCAAACTGCACATAACCATATTCACTTTTTCTCTATTTGAATTTTTAAGTGAAACCGGCGGACTTGACACATTCAAGTCCGCTTTTTTATTTAAATCACTCATCTATACTGAGGGGGTAAGCAAAAAAGGCAACTTGCTACAATTTAGGTGCTTTTAATGCGTTTTAAAAATTGTCAAAATCATACTTGATTGCTGATTTTGGAATTCATTTTTAACCATTTTAATCAAATTAAACAGATAACCAATGAAAAAAACATTGCAAATTTTAGGGGTGTTTATTGCCCTTATCGTTTTAACATCTAACCCAATTAAAGCCCAATCCCACAAAACTGCAATTGGATTACGGCTCGGCTACCCTCTATCGGTTTCTATTAAACACTTTTTAAGTGATAAAAATGCTATCGAAGGATTTGCGGGATTCCTCTCGTACAGTGGTTATAGCTGGAGAAATGTAGGGGGATTATACCAAATGCACAACCCAATTCCTGATATTGGCGGGCTCAAATGGTATTGGGGAGCAGGTGCTTCAGTTTATTTTTGGTCCTATAAAAATGGCTTTGCATTCGGTGATTCTGGCAAAACATCCCTTGCATTATTAGGGAATTTGGGTTTGGATTATAAACTGGAAAATACACCACTCAATATCAGCCTTGACTGGGTACCCGCTTTTTTTGTTAATGGCTATTCATCAGGGTTTGGTGGTGGATATGGTGCACTTTCTGTGCGGTATGTCCTCAATTAAATCTTAGAACTAAAAATGGCGGACTTAGATGCTTCAAGTCCGCCATTTTATTTAGAGCATACGCAAAGTCAAATTAAGATTTTACAGCAGTTGCATATGCCTCTACCGAAGTTAGTTTAAAACCTACTTGCTTTTGGATGTCCTTCATATCCATATTATCGCCGTCGGCATATTGAATCATCAAACCCGCAAAAGATTCTTCTAAAGGATTGGTCGCTGCTGCTTTTTGCTTTTTAAGCGCTTTTTTAGGCAGATTTTCAAGGGTAAAACCCGTACCGAAAGTCTTTTCAAATATTTTTACCACCTTATTGGGCGTAAGCGGTTCGGGACCACCGATTGGGCAAATACTGTTATCAGCAAATTTATTATCAAGAGCTGCCACTGCCAAACGCGCCACATCTTTGTAGGAAATAAAAGTGAGTTTTTTAGTGCCTGACCCATAAATACGGGCTTGGCTTTGCGGATAATTGAAACCAAAGGCAGGACTCAACCAAATTTCCATAAAATAACTGGCTTGCAAGCTGCTCCAATTCATGCCACTTTTAGCAAGAGCGTGTTCCACATCCCGTTTCGCCGAAGAAAGTGGAAAAGGGTTTTCGGGATTATCTATGAAAGAGATAAAAACAAAGCGTTTTACCTTAGCAGATTTAGCCGCTTCTACTAAATTGAGTTGCCCTTGACGGTCAACGGTTTCAATACCATCACCTTCCCGCATAGAGGACGTGCAAGAGGCGGTAGAAATCACTTTTTCAATACCTACACAAGCCGCAGCAAGCGAGGCGGGGTCTTTGAGGTCACCTATGACGAGTTCCGCACCCAATGATTCGAGGTGAGCCACTTTTTCAGCATTAGAATCCTTACGGACTAAGGCACGGAAAGGGGTTTTCAGTGCGGCAAGTTGGGTGCATATTTCACCACCCACTAAACCTGTTGAGCCAACTATGAGTACCATTTTAATACTTTTTTTAGAGGTTAAGAAAAAAATATGGGTTAACAAATGTTGTTTTTTTGGAGTTAAAACGTTGAAAATACTGAGGGGGTATTGAAATATTTATTCCAAACCATGCGTCTTTTCTTTAGAAAGCAACATAGCACTCCAAGCTGTAACGATGACCAATAAAAGGACGGTTAGCCAACCTAAACTGTTTTCATCACCTCGCAATATGGCTCTGATGTGGACAATTGTGACCAATATGCCCGTTACACAAGTAGCCACAAGGAAAGCATTTCTTGCCAATGAAGCCTTGGCATTACGCATCAAATAAGCACAAATGCCTAAATCAATAAGTCCAGTGCCATAACCCCGAGCAATGAGATCTAAAGTACCCGTTAATTCGGTTTTTTGACTTGCATAGGTATCAATCATCATTTGAGGGACAAATAAAAGCCCAA
>JANMYC010000630.1:0-2626 GCA_031381715.1 Saprospiraceae bacterium | reverse complement strand
GCAGCGCGTCGAGCGCGGTTTCGGCCGCTTCTGGAATTCTGAGTCTTGCTGTCTCTACGACGTCATTGACGGCCCCAACGGCCACGACGCCAAGATTCGCCCGAATCAGATTTACGCTTTGAGCCTGCCTTTTACTTTACTAAATAAAAAGGAGCAAGCGCAAGTATTGGAAACAGTTAAAAAGCATTTATACACGCCTTTGGGTTTGCGGACTTTATCGCCAGATGATGCTGATTTCACCCCAACCTATGGTGGTGACCAATGGCATCGGGATACGGCTTATCACCAAGGCACAGTTTGGCCTTTTCTCTTGAGCGAATATTGGCAAGCCTATTTAAAAGCCGAAGATTTTTCGGAGAAATCGAAAGCGGAAATGCGCGCTTCATTAGCTACGATGGAAGAGCATTTTTATAAAAAAGATTGCGTGTTAGGCATATCCGAAATCTTTGACGGTTTAGAACCCAATAAAGGTCGAGGCACAGCCAATCAAGCATGGTCAGTAGCAGCGATTATCAAGTTATTAGTTGAAAACCCAGTTATGTCTAACGATAAGTTGAAGCCAATCTTAGGAAGCCAGAAGGAGGCTTCCTAAGATTTAAATACGGAGAATTTAGGCTTAATCTTAGGAAGATTCCTTCAATCTTCCTAAGATTTGGATACACATTCTTTAAAAATAATAATAAAAAATGCTTAGTGCGCTCAAAAAAAACTGGTCTCTCTATCTGATTGAAGCATGGGGATTGGGCATGTTTATGATGTCGGCAGCTTTGTTTGTCATTCTGATAGAGCATCCCTCTTTCCCTATTCGCGGAGCGATTGCTTCTGATTTTGTTAGACGACTCTTGATTGGGATAGCGATGGGTTTGACGGCGATTGGGATTATTTATTCCAATTGGGGTAAAAAATCGGGCGCACATATCAATCCTGCGGTGACTTTGGCGCAGTATCAATTGGACAGAATTAGCGGTCAAGATGCTATTGGATATATCGGTTTTCAATTTGTAGGCAGTATTTCGGGCATCGCTTTAATACAATTTTTATTACCCAATTATATCGCTGCCCCCTCAGTAAATTATGTCGTTACTACGCCAATGGCATCAGAAAACGGCATTTTAGTAGCTTTTATTTGTGAAATAGCGCTGTCTTTTACAATGTTGACAATGGTTTTAATCGTGAGCAATCATAAAAAATGGGCAAATTATACAGGCTATTTTGTGGGTTTAACGGTTGCCTTGTTCATCACTTTTGAAGCTCCGATTTCGGGCATGAGCATCAATCCTGCCCGAACAGTAGGTTCAGCCATTTGGGCAAATATTTGGACAGGGCTCTGGCTTTATTTTGTTGCGCCCATTACAGGCATGCAAGCCGCAGCATGGGTTTATCGAAAGCAGTACCGTATCCGCAAAGGCGAATGTGAAACGCTGAAAATGCACTTATCGGGTGAAAAACACGAATGTTCGACTTATGAAGTCTTGTGGCATTCTAATATATAACATGAGTTTATTTTTTAATTAAAAAAAAAACAATGAAATTCAGACATCTTAATTTAGTTTTTATAGGACTACTTATGTCCTGCGCTGTTTTGGCACAAGTGCCAACCAAAACCGCAGACGGTTATTTGCTCAATCTTGACAACAACGGCTGTATGTTACAAGGCTACGATTGCGTTGCCATGTTTACCAAACCTAACGAAACTATCAAAGGCAAGGAAGACATTGCATCCACCTATCAAGGGGCAAAATATTGGTTCGTATCGGCTGAAAACAAAGCCCTTTTTGATAAAGAACCAGCGAAGTATGCGCCATTATACGGCGGTTATTGCGCCGTAGCGGTTACAGAAAGCAATTTAAGACCCATCCAAGTTTGGACACACCACATTACCAAAGGTCATTTGGTGGTCAATCACAATGCCAAAGCCAAAAAATTGTGGGAACGCCGTGAAGGCAAACGCTTTAGAACGGCTCAAAAAAACTGGCTCACCGTCAGCAAAAAAGATGCTAAATACGACATTATTCATACAGGTGAAACGCAAGAAAGTTTAGCTAAAACGTCTTTTGAAGGACCGAAATAGGGTTTATACTGAGGGGTAACAATAATGTTAGGAAGACTTAAGGTCTTCATAACATTAAATTCAACAACCATCATTTTAAAAAAAAACAATTCCATTCAATATGAAAAAGCTCAGTTTTTTGATTCTGTCATTTCTTTTTTTAGCATTAAACGCTCAAGCACAAGTTCACATGACCTATAGCTTAACCCAAGAAGCGTGTAAAAAAATAGCGGATTCGGCTCGTAAATACGCCATAGACAATAAAGCACCCGGTGGCAGCATTGCCATTGTTGATGCGGGCGGCTACCTGCTTTATCTTGAACGCTTGGATAACACATTTTCCCAAGCTGCCGAAGTTTCGTTCCAAAAAGCCCGTACTGCTGCTATTTTTAAAAAAGAAACAAAAGGTTTTGAAGACAATATCAATAGTGGACGTATTGCCTTGACGACTGTGGGACCCGTTATGTTGCAAGGCGGTTTCCCGATTATGTACAAAGGTGAAGTCATCGGTGCAATAGGTGTAAGTGGTGCTAAAAGTGCTGACCAAGACAGCGAAATTGCAAAAGCTGGGGCGAG
>JANMYC010000585.1:0-3089 GCA_031381715.1 Saprospiraceae bacterium | reverse complement strand
GGATAGCTTTCCAAGCAGTTGTCCATTCATTTGCGGGAATTGACTTATAAATCGGCAATTCATTCATGATTTTAGCATATTCAGGTGAACTTGCCAATTGGGGAATGGTAGTGGGCTGTGACCATCCTTGATTTAAATCATAAGTAACTGTAGGTTTACCTGATTTACCTCTTTTAGTGGTAATCAAAATTGCACCATTCGCAGCTCTTGCTCCATAGATGGCAGCCGAAGCGTCCTTCAAAACGGAAATACTTTCAATATCACGCGGACTCAAACGACCCAATCCACCATCTCTATCGGGAATACCGTCAATGACGATGAGTGGGCTGTTATTACCAAGCGTATTCGTTCCACGAATTGAAATCGTAGCACCGTCATAACCTGGCTCGCCACTTTGCTGAATAACCACCAAACCTGGTAGACGACCCGCCAATGAGTTTGAAATATCCGTAGCTGGTGATTTGATTATCTTATCACCTTGAAGTTGTGCCACAGCCCCAGTAACCGTTACTTTTTTCTGAGTACCATAACCCACAACAACTACTTCTCCGAGTGCTTTAGTATCTACTTCAAGACTCATATCAACAACAGAACGACCATTTAAGGCTTCCTCTTTTGACAAATAGCCAATGAAACTGAATACTAATATTGCGTTTTTATCCGCAGTAAGTGAATATTCTCCATTCACATCAGAAATACCGCCCGTGGTAGTTCCTTTGACCAATACGCTCACACCTATTAAGGATTCTCCTTTCTCATCGGAGATTTTACCTTTCACATTTTGTGCAAACGTACTTGTGGAAATGGCTAAAATAAACACCCAAAAAAGGAGACTAATCCTTTTGTTAAAGTGAATTCGTTTAGTAGTAACATTCATAGTTTAAATAGAGTTGATTAATTAAGACGAGTTTAGTTTCTACACAAATTACATTCTTGAATCCAATCTTTAAAGTATATTGTTTGTTAAGGTCTTTTATGTTATTAATATCTATTAAGATACACGCAATTTTTCACAAACTTTCAAAACTAAAATGTAGGCGAATGATGGGAAGTTAGTTTTCTTTAGTTAATTCCGCAAACGGTATTCAGTAATTAAATTTTAAAAAATATATTTAATTTAAAATTTAATTAGGGCGATTTATTAATTATCCGAAAGATATAACGATTTATAGATTTAAAGAAATTATTAATCAATTAATTTTTGGGGTTTTGTTTGTGCAAACGTTTGTATGCTTATTTAAAACGTTTGCATAAATAGTTAAAACGTTTGCGCAAATTTTATTAGCTTCGTTTTTTACAAATTGTACAAATAAAAAATCATTTTTTCATAGAACATTATTGTCCAAACATTAATTTACTATTTTGCGGGCAGTTTTAAGGCTCAATAAATCACCATTTCGAGATTCATACTGAGGGGGTGCTCAAAACATCTTTATTTTGATTTTTTAAATGTTTTTAAAGATTAAATACTATGGAAAAGCATCAAACGACAATCAAAGAAATTGCTCAGGCATTAAATGTCTCCATTTCTACCGTTTCAAGAGCTTTACAAAATGATCCCCGTATTGGCTTGCGAACGAAACAACGTGTCGGTGAATTGGCTAAGACAATGCACTACACGCCCAACCCCGCAGCCGTGCTTTTAAGAAAGAAAAAAACCTCAACTATAGGCGTTGTTTTACCGTATTTAAAAGAAGAATTCTTCTCAATGGCAATCACGGGTATCGAAGATATTACCTCCACTAAAGGATATAATGTATTTGTGAGTCAATCACGTGATAGTTTTGAAAGGGAATTGAAAGCCATAAAATCGTTCATAAATAGCCGTGTTGATGGTGTTATAGCATCCCTTTCAGTGGAAACCGATAACTATGATCATTTTCAAGAACTTGAAGAATATGGCATACCCGTAGTGTTTTTTGACCGAACACCCACCAATTTTCCTGCCCATACCGTAAAATGCAATGTAGAAGAAGGTGCTCATAAAATCGTTCATTATTTGATTGAAAGAGGCATTACGAAAATTGCTACGCTCAATGGCTCTAAAAACATGGAAGTCTGTAAAGAACGGTACGATGGATATGCATCCGCGATTAAAAAAAATGGATTGGAAGTGAACGATAAATATGTCAAATATACCAATTTGACAAAAGAGGATACGTCCACAAAAATGCTTGAATTATTGGCTTTGGATGATAAGCCGCAAGCCATATTTGCTTTTAATGATTATGTTGCCCTCAATGCCATGCAAGTGTGTAAACAAGAAGGCTATATTCCCAATAAAGATATATATTTTGTTAGTTTCGCTAATTTACCAATTTGTACTTACATGGAAAATCCGCCCATTGCCTCAGTCGAGCAATTCGCTTATACAATGGGTGAAAAAGCTGCTCAAATATTGGTTGATGTGATGAATTCTAATTTGGTTAACGAGCCTTTTCAAGAGATTATACTGGACACTGAAATCCATATTCACGCCTAAAATTTTATTAAAATGGAAAGCGTATTGGATTTCATTTCTCTGAAATTAGAAAAGCAAATTTGCATCATTGAGTAATTTGACTATTTTAGCGACGTATTTTCCAAATCACATTTTGATAAGTGGCGTAAAGAAATAATCGCTGCTATCGTCGGGCTAAAAATCATGCAAAATTCGGAGCAAAGCGGAGTATTTTGTATGATTTTTAGAGCCGACTTAAAACATAGCAGCGATTATTACAGCCATAATACTTCTTTAATCAATAGACATTCAAATGAAATTACGCTACACACCTGCCTTTCATGCTTTCTTATTGTGTCTTCTGACTTTTTTTGCCTGCAAAAACGCATCAAACGAGTCCAATTCAAGTAATTCTACTGAAACAGAACCCGCCCTTTTCACCTTACTCACGCCCGAAAAGACCCACGTCGATTTTCAAAACAACATCGTTGAAGGTTTGAATAAAAACGTTTTGATGTACGAATATTTCTACAACGGCGGCGGTGTGGCAGTGGGCGACATTAATAATGACGGCTTAGATGATATATATTTTACGAGCAATTTGGAATCCAATCGCCTTTACCTCAATAAAGGCAATATGCAATTTGAA
>JANMYC010000574.1:0-1678 GCA_031381715.1 Saprospiraceae bacterium | reverse complement strand
AGGGTTCAGAGATTTCAAAAGAGTATAAATTTGAGAAAACAACGGTCAACGAACCTGCGGTTTTAGCTTTAAAAGAAGGCGATTATCTGTATTGCCAATGCGGATACAGTAAAAATCAACCTTTTTGCGATGGCTCGCACCACGGAACTAAGTTTCAACCCATGAAATTCACGATTAAAAAAGAAAGGGAATACAAGCTTTGCCAATGCAAACTGTGTGAAAAAGGTCCTTTTTGCGATAATTCGCATTTGAAGGCTCAATAAAACAAAAATAAACTAAATTTACTGGCTATACTGAGGGGGTGTTTTGAAAACCACAGATTTTTAACCACATATCCGCATTTTTAAATAAAACAGATGAAAGCGATTCTTTGTAAAGAATATGGAAAACCTGATACTTTGGTTTTAGAGGAAGTTGCTACCCCCTCAGTAGAAGCGGGTAAATTACTGATTCAAGTCATGGCTTGCGGGGTAACTTTTCCGGATACCTTGATTATCCAAAACCTTTATCAATTTAAGCCTGCATTGCCTTTTTCTCCCGGTGGGGAAGTGTCGGGCGTAGTGAAAGCGGTTGGCGAGGGGGTTAAAAATTTTAAAGTTGGCGACCGGGTTTTTGCCTTAGCAGGGTGGGGTGGCTACGCAGAGGAGTTATTGATGGATGCCAAACGCTGTTTCCCAATTCTACCGAATATGGATTTCGTGACCGCGGCGTCCGTGATGTACAATTATGGGACATCATACCATGCTTTGAAAGACCGAGCGCATTTGCAGAAAGGGGAGACTTTACTGGTTTTGGGCGCAGGTGGCGGCGTGGGCTTAACGGCGGTTGAATTGGGGAAACTGATGGGGGCTAAAGTCATTGCCGCGGCTTCTTCGGATGAAAAATTAGCCGTTTGTAGAGAAAAAGGGGCTGATTTCACCATTAACTATACTACTGAAAACTTACGCGAGCGCATCAATGAAATTACTGAGGGGGTAGGCGTGGATGTGATTTATGACCCCATAGGCGGAAGTTTTGCCGAACCCGCGATTCGCTCTATGGCTTGGAATGGGCGGTATTTAGTCATTGGCTTCGCAACGGGAGAGATTCCGAAATTGCCCGCCAATTTGCCTTTATTAAAAGGCTGCTCCATTGTAGGGGTCTTTTGGGGACGTTTTTCAGAAAAAGAACCTGCCAATAATTTTAAAAATATTCAAGAAATCGCAACTTTTTTAATGAAAGGCGCTATAAAACCCCATATTTATAAGGAATATACCTTGTCTGAAACGCCGCAAGCTTTGTGGGATTTGATGAATCGAAAAGTTATTGGTAAAGCAGTGGTGGTGACGGATAGTTATTTGGAAGATAAATTATCTAAAAATACAGCATTAACCGAACTCGAAACCCAAAACCCAACCCTCGAAACCTATACTGAGGGGGTAGCGCAATACGACGAAAAAGGCTGTTTGACGGTTAAAAATATCGATGCGCTTCGGACATTTGAAGGTAAAACGATTGGCACTACCGAATGGCTTGAAGTTTCGCAAGATATTATCAATAAATTTGCGGAAGCAACGCTCGATTTTCAATGGATTCACTTGGACGTAGAGCGGGCTAAGGCTGAATCTCCTTTTGGGCGGACGGTGGCACACGGCTTGTTGTCACTCTCACTTTTGCCTTATTTTAATTACCAATTGTT
>JANMYC010000233.1:0-3347 GCA_031381715.1 Saprospiraceae bacterium | reverse complement strand
AAAAACCAAATCAGTTCCTTGCTTTGTGAGTTTGGGGCGCAATTTTGAAATGTCATCCATTGCTTCTCTACAAAATTGACAGCCAAAGTGCCTTAAAAAAACTACTAAAGTCGGCTTTTCTTCACTCAGATTTAGCAGGGTTTGACCCGTGTTTGTGGTCATTAATGAAAGTAATTCATTATCAACGAGTATCATAAGATAGTATATTTTGCAAATTTAAACAAAAAAAAAAAAAAAATGTTTTTGGATTTTTGAATATAATTGAGCAAAAAAGTGGCGATAAATGTGTTTTTTGTATCTATTATTCAGAATTTTACAAGTTATTCAACAAATATGATATTCTAAACTTATAAATGAAGTATATTTTTAAAATGATTAGACTAATCATTCGTAAAAGGGGCTTTACAAATATTTTATGCTAGCTTTTAGGCTATAAAATTATCTTACAACCCAAAAGGTGAGAAAGGCCGTTTTATACTGAGGGGTATTCAAAATTACTCCGAAAATAAATTATTTCCTAACAATTCTTTTAATACCCAGTGGGTCTTTTTGTTTCAATACATTTAAGGCTTCATTTATCATCGGGTCATTGTCATTGAGGATACCATAATACCCTTCATCACCAAAAAGAAGGCGGGCAATCCGAGCCTTTATTTGTTTTCGAATGGCTTCACGAATGACGGGTATTTCATTGTTTTGCTTTTGAACCCCTTGCTTTTCAGTGTATTTTATGAAGTCATTAAAAGCAAAATCACTTATTTTAAAAGTGCGTTGGTAATCGCGCCATTCACTGAATTTTATATCGCGCTTGTACATCGAATAATAGCGATAAGCATATTCATGAAACCACGGTCTGAGTTGATTGAAATAATCATTTTTTGAAAGGGGATCAATCGGCACAAAAAAATCAGGTTGTATTCCACCACCACCATACACTAAACGGCCACTGGCTGTATAAAAACGAGCAGTATCGGTTTGCTGAATGCTATCCGAAGTCGTTAATTCTCCTCTTTCAAACCGCTTATCCTCTTCATTAGAGTATTCTTTTTTAGTTTTATTTTTATAAGGCTTTTGGATACTTCTACCCGTCGGCGTGTAATACCGAGCGACAGTTAAGCGAAGTTCTGAGCCATCTTTTAGAGTATAAGGCTCTTGAACCAACCCTTTACCAAATGAACGGCGACCCACAATAACGCCCCTATCCCAATCTTGAATAGCCCCCGCTACGATTTCACTTGCCGAAGCAGAGCCTTCATCAATCAAAATTGCTACTTTTTCTACGTTAAAACGGCTTCTTCCGCTGGTTTTATATTCATTGCGGTGAACAGTTCTGCCTTTGGTATAAACCAGTAATTTGTCCTTATCGCCAAATAATTGCGATAAAACATCCACCGCTTTATCTAAATATCCGCCAGGGTTTTGGCGAAGGTCAATGACAACGTCTTTTATGCCTTTATCTTCAAATATTTTTTCCAATCCTTGAATAAACTCCTTTGAGGTATTGGTGCTAAAACGGCTAATTTTAATGTAGCCCGTTTTATTATCTAAAATTGAAGCAATTTCAACGGAATGAACAGGTACTTTATCGCGCGTAATCGTGAAAGTTTTTAGACGACTTTCATTATCTCTTTTTATCGCTAATTTTATGGTAGTGCCTTTTTTACCCCTCAGTTTATTATTCAGCCATCTTTTATTTTTTCCTATTGCCAAAGAGTCGCCAATTGAAATAATTTTATCACCTGACATTATTCCTACGGTGGCTGCGGGGCTATTGATTAAAGGTGAAATGATGTTAATGGTATCATCCAAAATTATGGTTTCAATGCCTATTCCCTCAAATTCGCCTTCAAGGTCTTCATTTACATTTTTTATCTCGTCAAAAGGGATATATACTGAGTGGGGGTCGAGTTCTTGCAATAAATTATTGACGGAATTGTCAACTAAAGCTTTATTGCTCACATCATCCACGTATTTAGCATCGATATACCTCAATATCTCTTCCATTCTGCCTTGCCCCACTATTTCTTCACCGTCTGATTTGGCATTTTTTTTCTTAATGGAAGTAGTAGCGAGCGGTTCATTTTTAAGTTTCATACCCACTCCAATACCAATAATAGTTGTGACTGAAAGTAAAAGTGGGAGCCAAATTTCTTTTAGAGTAAGTCTATTCTCAGTTGTTTGTATATTGTTTTCAGACATATTAATTTAATATCAATTAAAATGAAGTTCATCTCAATTCAAAATCATAAATTAGCTTCATACCTATTAAAAAGTCTATAACTGCCGCAAATCATTCTTTTTTAATTCTAAAATTATAGACGAGTTCCAAATCACACAAAAATAAGAAATAAATAGCTTTTAAATGGTAATCCCTTAAAATTTCAGAAATTATTACTCTTTTTTAGTCGAAATTAGACTTTTACGACTTTTTATGGGCAAACAAGTGTCTGAATTAAAAATATCTTTGAAAGTTTCAAGAAACTGTTTGTACATCTAAATTCGTTTATCGCCTAAATTCAATTCAAAATATTTAAAAAAATGAACTGAATATTATAGATTTGTCATCAAAATACACCTTTTAATTAAAATTTGAAAAATTAAGCCAAATGTCTAAAGTAGCGGATATTGATGTAGTAGATAAACAAATACTTTCTATATTGATGAAAGATGCCAAAACACCTTATACGGATATTGCTAAAATAATCCACGTTTCGGGTGGCACAGTTCACGTTAGGATGCGAAAATTAGAGCAAATGGGCATCGTCACAGGCGCCAGTTTGTCCATTGACTATGCAAAATTAGGATATGATATAAGTGCTTTTTTGGGCATTTATCTCGATAAAAGTAGCTTATATGATGAAGTCGCAATTGAATTAAGGAAAATTCCCGAAGTGGTTGAAGCCCACTATACAACTGGATTATACAGTATTTTTGCAAAAATTATTTGTAGAGATACCTCACATTTGAAAAACGTATTACACGATAAAATTCAAAAAATTCAAGGCATTCAGCGCACCGAAACTTTTATTACTTTACAAGAAAGCATCAATAGACCCATTGATATTGGTTTTGAGGATTAAAAATTAAATATAACCTTGAAGCCAATAAACCCCAAAGCCAATCCATTCTTTTAGAAATACTTCCCATTTTGAGAAGGCTAATTTATCGGGTAAAAGTGTTGTACTCATTGAATAATCCAACCTTTCAGCCACAAAATGAGCAGGAAAAGGTTGACAATTAACCCCCGCTTTTTCAAAGCATTTTATCGCACGCCTCATGTGTGATGCAGAAGTTATGACAAGGCATGGCGCTTTATCCATACCATTTTTTTTAAGAAAATCAATGGT
>JANMYC010000537.1:0-4140 GCA_031381715.1 Saprospiraceae bacterium | reverse complement strand
GCCCGTTGCCATTCGTCAATTTCGTGAAATATCGATGGAAAAAGCAGTGACAATTGTTTTTTCGGGTACGATAGGTAGTTTCATTCCAGCCTTCCTTTTTTGCATTGCGGAGGAGCACATTAATAGTTCTTTGGCGGGTATTTTGAATGCTTTATCGCCGCTTTTTGCAATTTTAATGGGCGTTTTATTTTATCAAATGAAAACGAATAGACAGAAAATAGCGTCCGTTTTAGTGGGTTTTTTCGGTTTATGCTTATTATTTATTTCAAAAGATGGTTTCAAATTCGATGGGGACATTGGCTATTCATTGCTGATAGTATTGGCGACGGTGGGTTATGGCTTGAATGCTAATCTTTTAGCAAGGCGACTGCATGATATGCCTTCGCTGAGTATTGCGGCTATTGCATTTTCAACGTTAGCGATTCCCGCTTTTTTTATTCTGCTTTTTACGGGTTATTTTCAATCCTCTTTTACGGATACAGCCTTTTTAAGAGCCAGTTTTGCCTCCATACTTTTGGGTGTGATGGGAACGGCGGCGGCTCAAATTCTCTTTTATATGTTGCTGAAACGTACTAATGTTTTGTTCTCTTCGATGGTGACTTATACCATTCCGTTTGTGGCTATTTTGTGGGGCGTGGCGTACGGTGAAACGATTACGGGCTTGCAAATTGCGTGCTTGGCTATCATTTTATCAGGTGTGTATTTGGCTAATCGGGTGAAACAATAATTTTAAGATGTAAGACACAAGATTAAAGACACAAGATTAAAGATGTAAGACTTAAGAAGTTACGCCTTAAATCTCAAATCTCAAATCTCAAATCTCCAGTCTTAAATCTTAAATCTTAAATCTTAAATCTTAAGTCTTAAATCTTAAGTCTTAAATCTTACATCTTCAATCTTTAAGATAAATGAAAAATATAGATATTGCTTTTAATGCGGATAATTTCCGCCAACAAGCGCATGAATTGGTGGATATCCTCGCTGATTATCTCCACGATGCGCGGAGTGAAAAAATGGAAAAAACGCTTGATTGGGTCGAGCCAGAAGACAGTTTGGACTATTGGCAAGCCGATTTTCAAAAGCCTTTATTGGATAATCCAAACGATTTTTTCAGAGATGTGGTGGCGAAATCCATGCATTTACACCATCCGAAGTACATGGGGCATCAGGTGTCGTCGGTGGCGCCGTTGGCTGCTTTGTCGGGTATGCTTACGGGTATGCTCAATAACGGGATGGCGGTATACGAAATGGGCATGGTCTCGAACCCACTTGAACGCATCGTGACGGATTGGTTGATACGTAAAATGGGCTTTGATACGGAGGGGGGTGGCTTGCTGACTTCGGGTGGAACGCTGGCAAATTTGACGGCTTTACTCGCAGCGAGAGCCGTTAAAGCACCCAATGATGTTTGGACCGAAGGGGTAGGTGGAGAGCGTTTGGCGGTGATGGTTTCCGACGAGGCGCATTATTGCATTGACCGGGCGGCTCGGATTATGGGCTTCGGAACGGCGGGAATCATCAAAATTCCGACGAACGAAACGTACCAAATGCGGACTGAATTATTGGAAGAATATTTTAAAAAAGCCGAAAATGAGGGTTTAAAAGTCATTGCCGTGGTGGGCAGTGCTTGCTCGACTTCGACGGGTCGGTACGATGATTTGGTGGCGATTGGCGATTTTTGTAAAAAGCACGATTTGTGGTTTCATGTGGACGGGGCGCACGGTGGGGCAGTGGCGGTATCCGAAAAATACGGTCATTTACTGAGGGGGGTCGAGCGAGCGGATTCAGTAATCATAGATTTTCATAAAATGATGCTGATTCCTGCTTTGTGTACAGCAGTTTTATTTAAAAATCCTGAACATGGCTTTGAAACGTTTCAACAGAAAGCGCAATATCTATGGGCGAATCAAAGCTCAAAAGACTGGTTTAACTCAGGAAAACGCACTTTTGAATGTACTAAATTTATGATGTCGGTAAAAATTTACGCCCTCATGCGCACGCATGGCGAAGCAATTTTTACTGAAATGGTGGATACAACCTACGATTTGGGTCAAACGATGGCAAGGCTTTTAAAAGAAAATCCGCATTTTGAACTGCCCGTAGAGCCTCAATCCAATGTGGTGTGTTTCAGATATATTTCTGATAAAACGACGGATTTAAATGACTTGAATAGTAAAATTAGACGTCAATTATTAGAAAATGGCGATTTTTATATTGTACAAACGACTTTGCGAGGTGATGTCTATTTGAGGGTGACTTTGATGAATCCGCAAACAAAAGAGAGGCATTTAATAGAACTTTTGGATGAAATTGAGCAAATTTCAAAAGTTTTTTTCACTTGAGAAGCGGTATTTTTGAAATTTCATGAATTCTATTTATTTTAAAAAAACAGAATTATATTTTTTGTTGCTCGTTTATAAATGATAAAAAAATGGTTTTAGGGGGTTTTATTCTGAAATTCAGAATAAAATATCTAAGACACGATTCAAATAAGCGTTTAATTATCGTAAATAAAATAAAACTCTAATTGCGAAGTATTCGCTAATAGTGTATCTTTGTACTATCATATAAAAATAAAGCAATTTTAGTTAAAATTTTAAAATAGAAAAAAGTCATGGAAATCAAAATATTGCATCATTCATCAGAAGAATCAATCGCTCGTAGAATCGGAGACGCATTATCAAAAAGCGGTATTTCTTCTCAATTATCAGATACTGAGCAAGCGCCCAATGGTGTTCACATTGAAGTGAAAAAATCAACTAAACAACAAGATAATTCAACAGAGCCGCAGTCTTTATTGACTTCTTCTTTCGTAGATATTGACTCTACGCCAGGATATTAAAAGTAAAAAAGAAATATACTTTAATGGGTCATCTCAGTTAATATTGAGGTGACTCATTTTTTTTTGGGATAAAGAGGGTTGTTTTAAAAACTAAGTTCGTTATTTAAGAGCATAAAACTTAATTTTGTCTTTTTACAGATTTAAACAGGTTCTCAGATAAAATCCTCACTTTGCATACAGTTACAATTAAGGACATAGCCAAAGCTCTCAATATTTCTACTTCTACAGTTTCGAGAGCCTTGCGGGATAGTTACGAAATCAATCCTGAAACCAAACGTTTGGTATTGGAATACGCCGAGAAACTCAATTATCGCCCCAATCCAATAGCTTTGAGTTTGAAGGAAAATCGTAGCCGTGCCATTGGTGTGGTCGTTCCCGAAATTGATAACTACTTCTTTTCGCAGGCTATTAATGGTATTGAGGCGATTGCTTATAATCGGGGTTACCATGTTGTGATATTTCAAAGTCATGAATCGTACGAGCGTGAGGTTGTGAATATAGAGCATATAGTGGCACGAAAAGTTGATGGGCTTTTGATTTCTCTTTCATGTCACACAACGGATGTTTCACACCTTAAAAATTTGGAAGAAAAAGGCTTGCCCGTGGTATTTTTTGATAGAGTTACCGACGATATTGATACCCATAAAGTCGTGGTAGATAACCACGAGGGGGCTTTCAAAGCCGTTGAACACCTCATAAAAACGGGACGTAAACGCATTGCCTTGGCGGCAAGTTTGCCGTGGCTCTCTATCACTCAAGAGCGGGTAGAAGGATATAAAGCTGCTTTAGAAAAATACGGTATTCCTTTTGATGAAAACCTAATCCGTTATTGCGAATTTGATATATCGGAAGTCGATAAAAAAGTGGGTGAGTTATTGGATATAAAGCCTGACGCTCTTTTCACGGCGAGTGACCGCTTGGCTTTGGCCTGTTTGACTTCTTTAAAATCTCGCAACATTTCAATTCCTAGAGAGGTGGCTGTTTTAGGTTTTACGAATATCAAAGTGGCGGATTTACTGTCGCCCTCCCTCAGTGTTGTCTCCCAACCAGCCTTCGAAATGGGGCATACAGCAGCCGATTTGCTTCTGGATTTGATTGAAAAAAAACAAAGAGCCTCGCCTTTTCAAACGATTAAATTATCCACGCAATTAATTGTGCGGGATTCTTCTCAGAATAAAGAGTAGGGATTTTCATATAAACCTAAAAACGACATTTCTTTTTATTTCCCAATTTCCTTATCATTGCATGATGTCTTTTCTGCAAAATAGCCCATATGTGGACACTTTGGTGTTGAATGC
>JANMYC010000534.1:0-2251 GCA_031381715.1 Saprospiraceae bacterium | reverse complement strand
ATAAATGTTTCGCCCAATTGATTTTGACATAAAATGTCATACACAGCTTTTCTTCCTTCTTCATGATCAGGGAGTCGCTCGGTTTTTAGAAATACCAAATTTAAAATCTGGTATTCAGCAGGTAACATACCATTAAGAAAGTCCATTAGCAAATCTTTATTTGCTAATGGACCAAATAATTTTTTAAAACCAAAATCGGTTGTGGGATCAAAATAGATAGTAGTGATAGGAGGTATATTCATTAAAATGTTTGTAAAGTTTAATCAAAGTATGTTTTCCTTAAACAAATTTAATAACATTTTAAAGGATATACAAGTTCTTGGTTTATTTAAAAAGCGAATAAACACCAGCTTTAAATCTTTGCAATTTTAATGATACCCCCTCAGTAGGTTCAGGTAAAATGCCCTTATAGAGATCTCCCATGCGGAGATAGCGAGCGTAAAAAATAGAAGAGGGCAAACCCCATTTTTTCATAAACTGTAAACGGCCGTTGTTCTTTTTTACTCTTCCCGTCGAGCGAGATTGAAAATGATATACCTTACTTTTACCTAATCCCTTGAAAATACGGCATCCCGCATGCCACATTTTCATTGAAAAATCAGGATCGGAATACATTCCGGGGCTAAATTCAATGCTAAAACCGCCAATAGTCAACCATGCTTCTCTACTCACTACGAGCGGAGGCCACGATGAACCATACCAATCATTCATTTCAAAATCATTAAATTCAGCGAGTAAAGCTTCTTTTTTAAAATCTACAACGTCACGCCCATAATCGCCATAAATCATGCATGGGAAGCGGTGAGGCGTTGGCTCTATGAGCGTTGAGGAAAGCATAAATAATTGATTACCAATAGTTTGTATTTCTTCTATTAAAAATTTATCCCAATCGGGTAAAACGTACATATCGTCATTGAGGTAAACAATATAATCCTTAGTCGCCTTGCCAAATGCCCAATTCATGGCTTTACAAATACCAGTATTTTCGGGACTGAATGTATAAAGCACCCCCTCAGTATCCGCCCATTTTCGGGTGCCATCAGAGCCTTCATTGATGTGAAGAATAATCTCATGCTCTTGAGATGAGTTTTGCTTAATGGCTTCTATGCACAATTTAAGCATTTCAAGATTATTCCAAGTGGGTATGAGTATTGAAAACATAGGAATCGGATGTTAGGGTATAATTAATGCCCGTTTTAATGATTGCGCGCATCTACGCCCCAATTGAGTTTGTCTCGAATGGTTTTTAAATAAGTGTCGCCGTGTAATTGCACTAATTTTATATTAAAATCACCACTTCTAACGGCTAATTGATAATCAGAAGTCACTGTTTCAAAGCGGGAATCGAGGGTGCATAAAAAATTATCCGCTCGCCCTTCTACTTCAAAACTTATGACCGAACTATCTGATACCACAATTGGGCGTACATTTAAGTTATGCGGCGCAACGGGCGTAATGACAAAATTCCCTGAATTTGGAAAGACAATAGGTCCGCCGCAACTCAATGAATATCCCGTAGAACCCGTAGGTGTAGCCACTATCAAACCGTCTGCCCAATACGAATTGAGGTAAGCGCCGTTCAGATAAGTGTGAATGGTAATCATGGACGAAGTGTCCCGTTTTAACAAAGTAAAATCATTGAGTGCAAAGCGCACATCGCCAAATAAGGGCATATTGCTTTCGAGATGAAGCAATCTTCGCCATTCTATGATAAATTGACCATCCAAAAGAGAGCGAATGGCTTGCTCGATGCGGGCTTTCCCAATGCTGGCGAGAAAACCCAACCTTCCAAGATTGATACCCATAATGGGCACATCGGAATCTCTGACCACTGTGATGGCGTCGAGAATAGTGCCATCGCCACCAAGAGAAATAACAAAATCCAGTTTATGCGTTTTAAAATCCAAGTAGCCTTCAAAAGGGGCAACCTCTCTTTTAAATTTTATTTTATCCTTTATTTGTTTAAAATAGGGTTCGTAGATATAGGTGTTGACCCCCTCAGTATGCAAGGTATCAAAGAGCGTTTGGATGTAGGGAATATCCTCGTCATGTAAAACTTTACTGTAAATGACTACTTGCATGTTTTTGGTATTGTTGTATTGCTAAATTGTTGTATTGATGAATTGTTGTATTGTTTCAAATTGTTTTTAATTAAAATTCAACATTTAATCAGCAAACAATACAACAACCTGCCTGCCGGCCGGCCGGTTTTGCAAAACAACAATTTAACAAAATATCTATAAATCTATCT
>JANMYC010000492.1:0-3423 GCA_031381715.1 Saprospiraceae bacterium | reverse complement strand
AGTAAATAGTTTTTTATAGTCTTTAGAATCGTTGATTTTTAGTCTGCTAAATCATCTTTTAATTTTGTTTTGAAAACTAAAATTAAAAGTCTAATATTTAAAAATAATGAAAAAGATACTGTTAGTTCTTGGGATTTTAACCTTTATACTTTGGTTGAATATGTATAGAGTACCAACTCAATTCATAATAGAAAATCGTTGGAAAAACTATGATAATTTTAGCTCTGTTTTTAAAGATGTGATATCGTTTGACACTTGCCATAGTTCACCTTTAAGGTTAGATAATAATGGAATTATAAGTAAAAATGGTACAGTTTGGGGCTCTATTATTGAAAAGCATCATAATTATGATAACACATACATTACGGTTGTGGATTTCAAAAATGATACAGCCTCATATATAATGCATATTATACCTAGTTTTTTCTAAATCCTCTATTCTAAAAATATTCCCCATATCATATGCCTATAAATTTTTTCATAGTTCTCCGATTTTTAAAACAAGGGTTCAATTGTATTATTTTAAAAGAATCGTTAACTTTGTTTTCAAAATATAATTTATGACTGCTTTAGCAACACAAATTTCACCAATTGAAAAAAAAGTAAAAACCAAACGCTCTATTTCAATTGAAGCTTTTTATCGCCAATATGCAGATAGAGAAGATGGTTATTGCTATGAGTGGAACAATGGTATTGTAGAGAAAACTCCCCGCTTATCTATGAATAGAAGCCAACTTAGCATTGCTGATAAATTAACTCGCCTTTTTTCTCAAACCAATGCCTATAAAGAAAACGGTGCATTGGCTTGGGAAGTAACGATGTTTTTATCTTCCGCTAATCGCAATCGAGTAGCCGATTTAGCTTATTTAACTGCCGAACAACTAAAAGAAAAAGAAGATTTATATCCCAGTATCAGCCCTTTTGTTATTGAAATTATTTCAAAAAATGACAAAGCAGATGAAATTCAATTGAAATTAGAACAATATTTTACGGATGGAGTCCAAGTTGTTTGGCAAATTTACCCTAATTCTAAAACCATTCATGCCTATACATCCCCTTATGATGTTCAAATTTGTCATGGCGATATGATTTGTAGTGCATCTCCTTCCTTGCCAGATTTTAATGTAGCGACTCAAGAGCTTTTTTAAACGACTTCACCGCCACGTCCAAATCCTGCTCCGTAGTTCGCCAATTGACAAATGCTGCTCGGATGCACCATTGATTGTTGTAAAAAGTGGGGGTGACGAATATTTTTCCATCTTTGGCGAGAGCAGAGAGTAAGTCATCAATGGCTTTTTTGTCGTTTTCTTTATTTTTAATGGTAAAACAAACCACATTTACACGCACGGGTGCAGTGAGGACGAATTTATTGGTTTCTATTAAAAGCTGCCCGAAACGTTGCGCGTGATAAATATTGTCGTTCACGATTTTTTTATAACCCTCTTTGCCGTACGCTAAAAGTGTGAAAAATGTGGGCAATGCTCGGAAACGGCGTGAATTTTCGGGTCCAAAATTGAGGTATGAAAAGTTGTCAAATGGATTGCCGAGATAAGGTGCATTCGCATTTTGAAACGTTTCAACTTGCAATGGGGCGTGCTCTTTTCGAGTGAAAAAGAAGGCACTATCGTAAGGGACATTGAGCCATTTATGACCATCAATGCAGATGCTATCCGCTAATTCCCAACCTTCGACGAGATGTCGATACCCCCTGTCTGCCGACGAGGCAGGCTCAGTAAAAGCAACAAAACCACCGAACGCCGCATCAATATGCCACCAAAAATTATGTTTCTTTTTCAACTCAGCAATGAATTTCATATCGTCGAAATCGACGGTGTTGACAGTGCCACCGCTTGTGATGAGTATAAAAGGTTGACCATTTAAAGACTCAATTTGTTGTACAAGGTCTTGATTGTCAATGCTTTCACGGTCAGCAGGCGTTTTAATTTTAATAAAATTTTTACTGCCTAAGCCTAACATTGAAAGCGATTTGACCGCCGATGAATGGGGTGTAGCAGTCAATATTTTTAAAGATTCTGAAACGCCATCCAATGCAATATTTTTACCCAATTGCTTGCCCAACCACTGCCTTGCCACTGCCAAACAAGTGAAATTGGACATGGTTGCACCCGTTACAAATCCGCCCGCAAAGTCATTTTTAGGTAATTCAAAAAGGTCTAAAAGGAGTTTAATTGTAGCATCTTCAATGACAGCCGAAACATCACCATTACCTTTCAAATTCTGAGTATTTTGATCAAAAACACTTGTCAACCAATCACCTGCAATAGCAGCGGGCGTAGTCCCTCCCGTCACAAAACCCCAATATCGAGCGCCCGAAGAGGCAACAAGGTACTGTTCGCAGTGTTGTTGAAAATACTCGATGACCCCCTCAGTACCCCAGCCATTTTCGGGTAGTTGCACCTCCAAAGGCTGTGTTTCAGTGCGGCTAACAGGGAAATTGTCCAGATTTTGAATATAACGAGTAGCGTAAGTGAGTGCTGACTGAAGCACCGCTTCCGTATTTTCGGCGTGTGGAAACATGTTTTTTGAATAGAAAATTAAAAATTGAGAATTGAAAGTGCTGGATTTTTTATGCAATCAATGAAGCGAGTACAGTTTATAAAGTTTTAAAGAACGTTAGCGAAGTTCAGAACTTCGCTAACGTCAATAGACATTCAATCGTCTTTAATCTAATCTCTATTAATCTAAAATCTAATTAGTTCGGCTGAGGAATGTAGCGCAAGTAGGACGTTTTCATTTCAGGTTCAACACCGTATTTAGCGGGAATATCTTCAGTGGCAACGTTTAAGGTGACGATTACATCATCGCCTTGTTTCCAATCAGCTGGGGTGGCAACGCTATAATTCGCATTAAGTTGTAATGCATCCAAACAACGTAAAATTTCGTTAAAATTACGACCTACTGCCATGGGATAAGTCAATGTCAATTTTACTTTTTTATCGGGTCCGATGATGAAAACTGAACGTACTGTCGCTTTTTCACTTGCATTAGGATGAATCATGTCGTATAATTCGGCCACTTGACGGTTTTCATCGGCGATAATCGGGAAATTCATATCCACATTATTCACTTTTTCAATATCTGGAATCCAACGGTTGTGAGACGTTACATCATCCACCGAAACGGCAATAACCTTGCAATTGCGTTTTTGAAATTCACCTTTTAAAAGGGCTGTTTTACCCAATTCCGTGGTACAAACAGGCGTGAAATCCGCTGGATGAGAGAATAAAACACCCCAACCCGTGCCCAGCCACTCGTGAAAATTGATAGTACCTTGTGTTGTGTCAGTTGTAAAATCTGGGGCAGTATCGCCAAGTCTTAAAGTCATGATATTTAATTAATTTTTAAAACATTTAAATAAATAATTATTTATAATTAATTGGTTTTTAGCTTTTAAGCTAAAAA
>JANMYC010000449.1:0-2090 GCA_031381715.1 Saprospiraceae bacterium | reverse complement strand
CTTTTAAAAACGGGAACGGGACATTATTTCAATATGATGATAAAGAAAAAGTTATCAGGGTTGAACACTATGAAAATGGTATTTTAAAAAAGACCGAGAAAGCTCGAAATTGATTATATTTTAAATGCGGAACTGGATTTCCGCTCTACATTTTATGAAGCAACAGATAATAGAAACCGCCTTAGCCACTTTAAATATCGAGATTGATGCCTTGATAGCTTTACGCGCGAGCATCAACCTCGATTTTGTGAAAACGGTGGAAACCATCATCGAGACGGAGGGTGGAAGAGTGATAGTAACGGGGATTGGTAAAAGTGCCATCGTGGCGCAAAAAATTGTGGCGACCCTCAACTCCACGGGCACCCCCTCAGTATTTATGCACGCTGCGGATGCAATTCACGGCGATTTGGGCATAGTGCAACGCAGCGATACCGTTTTATGCATTTCAAAAAGTGGTGAAACGCCCGAAATAAAAGTTTTAATACCACTTTTAAAAAACTTGGGCAGTAAACTCATCGCTGTTGTATCCAATAAGGAGTCGTATCTCGGCAAGCAGGCGGATTATATTTTGCACACCCCCATCGAAAAAGAAGCTGACCCCAATAATCTTGCGCCAACGGCTTCCACAACCGCCCAGATGGCAATTGGAGATGCTTTGGCAGTGGCTTTATTGGCGGTTAGGGGTTTTACACCCAAGGATTTTGCGCAGTTTCACCCGGGCGGAGCTTTGGGGAAGCAGCTGTATTTGAGGGTTCGAGATATTTATCCGAATCACGGCACCCCCTCAGTATCAGGCGATACAAACCTGAAAAACACCATTTTGGAGATGACTTCTCAACGATTGGGTGCAACGGTTGTACTCGATGAAGCACACCATATAATAGGTATCATCACAGATGGCGACCTCCGCAGGATGTTGATTAAGGATTTGGATATTAAAACGGTGAAAGCGATTGATGTTATGACCCCAAATCCTACCTGCATCCAAGCCGGAGAACTGGCAGTAAACGCTTTGGAACTGATGCGCCGAAAAAGCATTACGCAATTAATTGTTACTCAAGGCGAGCAATATGTAGGTATGGTGCATTTGCATGATTTATTAAAAGAAGGAATCGTCTGATTTTGAAACCAAGGACAAATAATTACGTATTTATAAAATTTTAATATATTTTTAAATGAAATAAAAAAAATCGCTCTTTTAATTCATGATATGGTATATTTATCATATTTTTGCGCACTATTAAAATTAAATAATCTACATGGACAGATTGATTGACGAGCTCCTTTTCTCTCGTATGCAGGATGCACTTGACCTCAAAGGTGTGAGCACATCCATTGTTTCGGATGGTGGTATTTGTTATAATCTTTATGTGAATAACGAGTTATTGATGACCAATACCAAAACTATGTGCAAAAGAGAGGTCATGCACCTTTTCCTTGAGCATATCTTGAATCAAGAAAAAGCACTTGATTTAGTTGACACAAAATATGTGTATAACTAATTTATAGGCGACAGTAAATAGGCGACAGTTGCGTTATTTTGAGATGATTGCATATTTTATTTAAAAATCGAGTTCTTTCTACTTTTTACACCCAAACAACCGACTCCAAAAACCTCTTTTCTTTTTTTTCACTTCCTTCTTCTGATTATTTTTATGGGCATCTACTCTACTCGGCGGAGGTGGAGGCAATTTATATGGTTTCCCAAGTGTAATTGTATCTTCGGCAGGTGTTTCTCGGTGTTGACAATCCACGACAGTTACTGCGTAGGTGTAAGACACATCATTCATGACGTTTTTATCAACGTAAGTCAACTCCTTTTCATCGTGCTGAATAATGGTTCGGATATTTTTACCGTCCGTAAAATCTACATTGTGGTTGTCAAAACGATAGATGATGTATTGAAACGGTTGCCTTTTTACCGTTCTTCTACTGGGTTTCCATTTGATTATGGCTCTATTATTTTCAGCAATGACTTGACGCAATTCGGGCGCGTCGCATTCTAAAAGACTGGTATCTTTAAAAACTTGCGGGGGAATGGCAGGGTAACGATAATAATTATTGGTTAATGTGTCACCAATGCCTAAAAG
>JANMYC010000405.1:0-3597 GCA_031381715.1 Saprospiraceae bacterium | reverse complement strand
GTTTGGGAATGGAAACATTTTCTATAGGCGTATATGCCCAATGATCACCCCACAGCGCACCTTCTTTTACCCATTGACGGAGGGTCGAAATCTCCTCTTTACTGAGGGGGGCATTGTGGTAAGGCATCCGTTCTTCGGGGTCGGAATGCGTGAGGCGTTTGATGAATTCACTTTCATCGGGTTTGAAAGGGATAATAGCGGGTTTGCCTGATTTGGTGGCAGCTAAAGCATCAGTACGGAACAGTAAGCTGAAACCTGCTTCCCTTTTCACGCCGCCGTGACAAGTGATGCACTTTTTATTCAAAAGTGGTTTGACTTGGGTATTGAAATCTATTTTAGGGGTAAAATTGTACCACAAAAAGTATCCCACACAAACCATGAATATAGAGGCAATGACTATTTTTTTTGAGAGAAAACCCATAGTTAGCTTTTTGAATCCGTTTTAAAGCTTTTAAATTAGGTGTATAAAAATAAACCTGCCTACCGGCAGGCAGGTACTGCTATCGGCGGTCTGAAAAATAAGCAAAATGCGGAGTAAAGCGGAGAGTTTTGCTTATTTTTTAGAGCCGACTTAAAAAGATAGCAGTGTTTATTTTTAGCCCAACTGCTTAATTGATATTTTTTCTCAAATATAGCATTGATTTTTGAGTGTTTATTTATTTATAGATGAATGTCGATATTTTTTATCTTACATGATTGAATTTCTAAAATAATAGATGGTTTATTCTGAAATTTTTAAAATAAAAAAAACAGCCTTGCACGAGAGGCAAGGCTGTTTAACGAAATTTATTTCACTAAATCAATACAAATTTTCTTTTTTCTAATAACAGAAGGCGGTGATATAGATGATTATCTTAATAAAGTATTAGATAAAAGTGTGAACAATCCAATAAGATATCTTACTTTACCGAGATAATTTCATACTTTTTTACTGCATATTTCGACAGTAAAAAGGGTTTATAATCTACTCACCGACTTATTTCCGCATGTTTTTATAGACTTTTTAATTTATTCCAAAGACTTAAGTTAAAAAATGGTTGACGGTAATCAATACAACAATCTTCTGAAAAATAGCATTTCAAATTCTGAATAAAACTGGAAAAATACATACTGACTTGTTGAGAATTATTTTTGTGTTTATATTATTTTTGATAATAATGATGCTTGGATTAAAGCCCCGAATCTTAATATCAACAGATTGTAAATGTGAAAAATAAAGAGTAAATGAGAATAAAAAAGTCAGATGAACGAAAAGATTTTAAATGAAGAATTCAGTTTTTGATGTCTATTTAATTTAATATTATTTGATTTAATAAGCACCAATAACTATACCAAATATTGGTATTTTTTAAAATTTATTAAAAATCATTATGTTTTGATTGATTCTACAAAGTGCCTTATTATGGATTAAAATAAAATGCACAGAGCTGAACTAAAGTGACATCTATTTCACAAAACAATCATTGAGGGGCAATATGCTTTCATCCATTGATAATAGAAATTCGACGAATATTGAATATGGTTTGATTGAGCTTTGTTACCTTAGATATTTATAATGCTTTTTTTAAAATAAAAACTCACCATAACAGTTCTGGCTATGAAAAAACTCTTGTTTTTACTGCTTTTCAGTGCATTGTCACTTCAAATAATAGCTCAAAAAGTGATTTCTGATTCTGCGTATATCAGACAAAATTACACTAAAAAAGAAGTGTATATCACTATGCGAGACGGTATTAAGCTCTTTACCTCCATTTATAGGCCGAAGGGTAAAACCAAAAAATACCCAATTATGCTCAGTAGGACACCCTACACCGTTGCACCTTATGGCGAAGATAAGTTCAAGTCTTCTATTTCAAATCCGACACTGGTGCGCGAAGGCTACATCTTTGTTTTTCAAGATGTGCGCGGGCGTTGGATGAGTGAAGGCGATTTTGTGGATGTCCGGCCTGTTGTGACAAACCGTCAGTCGAATAAAGACATTGATGAAAGCACAGATACCTACGATACTGTTGATTGGTTGGTGAAAAATCTATCGAATAATAACGGGAAAGTAGGTGTGCGGGGGATTTCATATCCCGGATTTTATGCTTCAAATGCATTGGTGGAGGCGCATCCGGCGGTGAAAGCGGTTTCGCCACAAGCACCCGTCACGGATTGGTTCATCGGGGATGATTTTCACCACGGCGGGGCTTTCATGTTGCTCGATGGTTTTTCATTTTACACTAATTTTGGACGCCCTCGCCCAAAGCCCATCAAGCCCGAAGATTTAAAACCCGTAGAAATAAAATATGCTGATAATTATGACTTTTATTTAAAAATGGGCGCATTGCCTAATTTTGTGAAGAAATATACTGGCGATAGCCTTCAATTTTGGAATGATTTGATGTCGCACCCTAATCTGGATGAGTTTTGGAAAGCGCGGAGTATTCGTCAGCATTTTAAAAATACAAAACCTGCTGTTTTGACAGTGGGTGGCTTATTTGATGCCGAAGATTGTTACGGTGCATGGCGCACTTATGAAGCCATTGAAAAACAGAATGCCCCCTCAGTATCTAATAAGATTTGTATGGGACCGTGGTTTCATGGCGGATGGGGTGGCAGAAGCGATGGCTCGTCATTGGGCAATGTGAACTTTGGCTCAAAAACGGCTGATTATTTCCAAAAAGATATTGAAGCAAAGTTTTTCGGTTTTTACTTAAATGATAAAGGCGCTATGGACTTGCCCGAAGCCATGATTTTTGAAACAGGCAGCAATAAATGGACAAATTATGATGTTTGGCCTCCTAAGGCTGCACAATCCAAGAATCTATATTTTCAAGAAAAAGGAAATTTGAGTTTCAATGGCTCCTCAGTAGCAGCTGATTACCATCGCAGTTTTGCGGAATGGGTAAGCGATCCAGCGCATCCAGTACCTTATACAGAAGATGTACACGCCAAAAGAACGCGTGAATACATGAGTGATGACCAGCGTTTTGCCGCTCGACGCGCTGATGTGGTAGTATATCAAACCGAGCCTTTGATGAACGATGTAACTGTAACGGGACCCATAGATGCGCATTTGTTCTTCTCGACTACGGGCACTGATGCTGATTTGGTCGTAAAATTAATTGATGTATTCCCAGAGGATACACCTCAATGGGAGGGTGCTAAAGTGCCAATGGGCGGTTACCAAATGCTCGTGAGGGGTGAGGTACTGAGGGGCCGCTTCCGCAATAGTTTTGAAAAGCCAGAAGCCTTCGTTCCAGAGAAAATAACGGAAGTGAATTATCAACTGCCTGATGTAGCACATACTTTTAAAAAAGGACACCGCATTATGGTACAAGTGCAAAGTTCATGGTTTCCGCTGGTTGATCGCAATCCTCAAAAGTTTGTGGATATATATAAAGCGCAGGATTCAGATTTTCAGAAGGCGACACACCGTATATATAGTGACGCTAAAAATGCTTCCTATTTGCGTTTATCCGTTTTAGAAAGATAGAAACCATTATAGCGCTTCTAAATTAAGGCATTCTTTTTGAAAAATCCTTCTCAAGATTATCTCTTGAGAAGGATTTTTATTTTTAATAACTTAAAAAATAAAAGAAAAATACCTAAAAC
>JANMYC010000356.1:0-1647 GCA_031381715.1 Saprospiraceae bacterium | reverse complement strand
GGGTTAATAGCGTCAATATCTCTATCCAAATACAGATTAAAAGCCATGGCGGCACTCCTCGCAAAAATCATACACAGCACTATACAGAATAAAATTTGCCAATTTAAGGCGCTTTGTGATTGATAAATGCCTAAAAAGAACCCCACTAAAGCAAAAGGCATCGCAAATATGGTATGGCTAAATTTTATAAGCGACAAATAATTTTTCATACTCCACTAAATTCATTTTGTAAAAACATTTTCACAAATGTATAAAAATGTAAAGACCCTATTTGTTTAAATTTATTCGATTTATTCGCAATGAAAATAATTCAGAAAAAACGCCTTTCTACTGAATCAACTGTAGAAAGGCGTTTTGGGTGTTGTTTTAAAAAAATTAAAAAGCAATAGCCATTGATACCAATAAACGCGTCGGCTTTTTAGAAAAATTATATGGTTTGTTACCAATCATGATGTGATCTCCGTATTTATCAAAGTTGCCTTCATATCGAATGTCAATACCCAATCTTCCGAAATCAAGTCCTAAACCCGCTTGATAGCCCCAAGTAAAACTTTGAAACTTCTCACTATAAGATTTAAGTTCGCCCAATTCAGAAGTAGAACTCAAGTGATAATGACCAACAGGTCCCGCATTAAGTCGTAAACTGCTCACTTTAAATCCCAAAAGCAATGGAATATCCAAATTTTTAAATGACTCTGATTTGAGCGTATCAGCAATGGCTGCACCTTTCAGAGCTTTAGCATTGTAAGTAGTTTTACTCGAATTGAATAAAATTTCGGGCTGGAACATAAATGCGCCAAATTTCAATCGCACCCAACCACCACCATGAAAGCCATAACCAGCATCCTGTATTTTAAGCAAAAGAGAATCAGTGCTGATAGAAGTGGCATCAGCAGCCTTAATTTCGGGTGTACTAATGCCCAGCTTTATACCGTACTTTACAGTTTGAGCTTCAAGGCTAAGATGTGTGAGTGTAAGACACATGGCAAAAACGAGGAATCTTTTCATACTTTAAGATTTTTTTACTTTATGAACGGTATTTTCTATTTAATTATGATTTTTCAGTGGCGCAAAGATAGCCTTTTAACGCAAGTTTAACTTCTTGCAAAAATAAAGTTTACTTTTGCATCTCCAAATGACTTTTATACTGAGGGGGTATTTTTTTAGCTAATAAAAATCATAGTGGAGGATAATATTAAAAATAAAACTTTAAATGAGTATTATAAAAACAGCCAATTTTACTGGCAGCTTTGTGCGTGAGGATAAATGCCCCACTGATAATTTACCTGAATACGCTTTCATTGGTCGCTCCAACGTCGGTAAATCTTCTCTCATCAATATGCTTGCCGATAAAAAAGGTTTGGCAAAAACGTCCAATACCCCAGGCAAAACTCAGACCATTAATTACTTTTTGATAGATACCAAATGGTACATGGTCGATTTGCCCGGTTACGGATACGCCCGTATCTCTCAATCTAAACGTGCAGAATGGGAAAAAATGATTCATTTCTTCCTAAAAAATCGAAAAACTTTACAATATGTTTTTGTTTTGATTGATGCTATGATTCCACCTCAAAAAATTGATATTGAATTTTTGAATTGGTTGGGTGAAAACCGCATTCCATTTGTCATCGTTTATACTAAAAC
>JANMYC010000325.1:0-5923 GCA_031381715.1 Saprospiraceae bacterium | reverse complement strand
GAGCGCGTGCCATTATTGCGAATACCTGGGAAAACAGAGATTTCATGTTGACCCAATTCTATGACTGGAAGTGTGGCGGGTAGGGCAAAAACACCGTTAATTTGACCATCCACATATACCCACGCATCCGTTATTTTTTGGGAGGACGACCCCTCAGTATTTTTAGCCGAAAAAGAAAATGAGGGGATGTGTAAATAAGCAGGAACGGGGTTTTCTTTACCACAACCATCGAGTATCACCAATAACGAGGCAATGAATAGAAGGGCCATCAGTGAATGACCTCTTTTATAGAATTGTAAGTATTTTTTATCTAAAATTAAAATCATCAGAATGGTTAAAATTATGAAATTGTAGAGTCACCAATCTCTTTGATAATACGGTGCGCTACTTTCAACGCTCTATAACCGTCTTCAATTGTAACTTTGATAGGTTTATTTTCTCGAATACTTTCAGCAAAAGTTTCCAATTCCATCTGGATGGCATTCACATTCATGGGTTCGGGCATTTGAATTTCAATCATTTTAGTCCCTCGAGCGGTTTCGAGTTCCATCATGTTACCCCCCTCAGTATTGGACACATCTTTTTTATCAAACAAGCGAATAATTTGGGCATTTTTATCTAAAAAATCCAAACTAATATAAGCATCTTGTTGAAAAAAACGCACTTTTCTCATCTGTTTGAGGCTCATCCTACTGGCCGTGAGGTTGGCAACACAACCATTTTCAAACTCGATGCGGGCATTCGCTATATCGGGTGTGGCGCTTACCACGGCTACTCCCGAGGCATGTATTTCTTTGACCTCCGATTTTACCAAATGTAAAATGAGGTCAATATCGTGTATCATCAAATCTAAAATAACGGAGACATCAGTACCTCTTGGGTTAAAAGTTGCCAAACGATGCGCTTCCACAAACATTGGCGCCATCGGCATATCCCCCAAAGATAAAAAGGCTGGATTGAACCGTTCTACGTGTCCCACTTGAACTTTTACGCCTTGTTCACGCGTGATTTTTATCAGTTCTTCGGCTTCTTCTACGGTATGAGTCAGGGGCTTTTCAATAAAAATATGCTTTCCTTTTTGAGCAGCTAATTGCGCTAAATGAAAATGTGAAACGGTTGGCGTCACAATATCAATAATCTCCACGGCATCCATCAAGTCTTCGAGTGTCTCAAAGGCTTTAGTATTGAAAGTTTCGGCTACTTTTTGGGCATTTTCTTTGTCAGGGTCATAAAAGCCCACTAATTCGAGATGTTCACTTGATTGGATACATTTCAAATGAATTTTACCTAAATGCCCTGCTCCGAGTACGCCTATTTTTATCACTGGATTGTCTTGATTTTTAAAGATTCACATTCTGGGGTAAAGGTAATAATTGCCTTTAAAAAATGAGGAAAGTAGGGTTGAATTTAGTTTTTATATACAAAAAAGCATTTTATACTGAGGGGGTAAGGGCAGGATTGATTGGTACTAAAAAAATGATGTTTATGTGCGAGTCCGCTGGACTCGTAACCCTCTTTTTGTAATAATTTTTATAAATGTGTGAGTCCGCTGGACTCATTTTTTAATCTAATATTGAGTCCAGCGGACTCGCACGTTTTAGAACCAATCAACCCTGGGGTAAGGGTTCTGAAAGGTGAGTTGTATTAGAGTTACATTTATGTTAAACTCAGAACCCGAAACTCAAAATCTCATGCAACTATTTTACCTTTGTGTATGTCATTACTTTTGAAACTAAAATTTTTAAACAATAAAATAATTGCTATGAAAAAGATTTTCTTTTATGCATTCCTTCTTTTAGCGACATCCAATGCGCTTTTTGCTCAAAAAAATAAAGAAAAGGACGATGATAATTCGAACTGGAATCAATCTGGATGGGGTAATGGACAACGCATTACAGGTCAAGGACCAAAGGTAAAAGAAGACCGCAATATTACTGGTTTCACGGGTGTGGAGTCCGGCATTGCTGCGGATGTTATCGTGAAACAAGGCTCAGCTTTTAAGGTGACTGTCGAAGGACAAAAGAATATCTTGGATGTATTGAAAACTGAATTAAAAGGCACTGTGCTCAAGATAAACTTTGAAAAAGGTGTCAATATTCGGTATAAAGAAAACCTCAAGATATATGTAGAAGCTCCTAATTTTGAGAGTTTGGGCATGTCAGGCAGTGGTGATGTACGCGCTGAGGGTACTTTAAAAGGCAGCAAGTTGCGCATTGGTATCAGTGGAAGCGGTAATTTTAGTTTAAATTTAGATTACACAGAATTAGATTTAGGCATTAGCGGCAGTGGTGATGTTATGCTTGACGGCAAGTCCGATAAAGTAACCATGGGCGTAAGCGGCAGCGGCGATATCAAAGCTGGGAATTTGAAAGCACAATCAGTAAAATGTAATGTGAGTGGCTCTGGAAATATTAATTGTAATGCTCAAAAGAGCTTAGAGGCTTATGTATCGGGAAGTGGTGATATTAAATATTCTGGTAATCCATCAAGCGTCAAAACTAAAGTGACGGGTAGCGGCGATATTGATGCGCAATAAAATGAGTATTCTGTAATTTTTTAATATAAATCTGTCAAATACTGAGGGGGTGCTGAAAAGTACCCCCTCAGTATTTGGATGAATAATAATTTGCATGATTTTTTAAACGTGATAGAAGTACTATTTTAATGCTTGATAATCAATGTTTAATAATTAGATTTAATTAAACATATGTTAATGTCATGAAAATTTAAATAATTGGACTGATTCTTTCCGTTTTTGAGGAAGCTTTTCTATCTTGAGGTCTATAAATTTATTTTAATAATAAGTGTTAAAATAAAATGAGAAATGACAATTTATACTAATTAGGCGTAAAAAAATAAACGCTGCTATCGTCGGGCTGAAAATTGTACAAAATGCGGAGCAAAGCGGAGTATTTTGTATAATTTTCAGAGCCGACTTAAAAAAGATAGCAGCGATTATTTTAGCCCAACTACTTATAAGCCAAAAATTTTATATTTTTGTGCTCGGTTTATCTCAAGGCAGTTAAATATCAATTATAAGTTTCATAAATTTTAGATACTGAATGAGACAATATTTAAAATCTGTATGACCCAATTTAACCACTCGCAGGTAATTAGTAACCGTATAGTAAATGAAAGTTATTTAATACAAGGTTTTTGTGCCTTAGGCATAGAACTTGAAGAAATACAATGATAAAGGCAACCAATTTTTTGAGTTTAAAGAAATCTACTTATTCTAAAATGATTAGGACAGCAATTTTTTTATTTGCAGGTTTTGTGGGGGCGGGTATTTTTTTTGTACCCAAAAACTTCGAAACAAATAATGCTACACCCACCACATCCACAGCTTTCAATACCGAAGCACCAGCAGTGGAACAAGCCCGAAATTTACTCCGTAAAGTGGGTTTGACGGGTAAATGTAGTACAGAACTACCTACTTTGGATACAGCTTTTGCTGCACGAGTCGGTCAAACTTGTCAAATCACTCGTGACCAAGTAAGGGTTTATTTGGATAAAGTACATGTGAATGACTGGGAAGTAGGCGGTAATTTGGATATGCCTGTAAGCTCTACAGCAAGTGGTGTCTTTGCTAAATATATGGTGATTCATGATACGAGTTTTCCGAGGTACAATAGCGAATTCCCAAATAACATCAATGACGAATCGTGGGAATGGAATAAATTGAACCGTTGGGTAGCCAATGTAACGCATGTATTTGTGAATCGTGCGGGTGATTCTAAAACTGTAACACCTTTTCATGAGGGTATGACTGCCACTAAACTTGAGCGTTTTGTGATGGGTCAAGGTGCTTCAAAAGGGCTTTATTTGCATATTGAATTGATTCAGCCACGTAAATCTCGTAAAGGTTTCGGTAATCATAATGATGTGGATTCGCCAACTCCCGGATTTACGGATGCTCAGTATTTGAGATTGGCACAACTATACACGATTGCGAGTGTACGCAAAGGAGAATGGCTTATTCCTGCTTTCCATGCATGTGTGGATCAAGGCATCAAATATGCCCATGACGACCCGCAAGGCTTTGATTTAGATAAATTCTTTTCAACTTTAAGAACAGTTTGGGCGGAAATTGAAACACCCGTTGTAGTTACAAATTCCACAATTGGAAGTGGCAGCGGAAGTGGGCAATAATATTGAATATCTTTTCAATAGGTTCAACAATAAAAAAGCTTCAAGGGTAAAATCTTGAAGCTTTTTTATTGGGTTTGAGTAATTAATTAGTCAGATAGTCGCTTACGCTCCGTTTAGCCACTGATTACACTGAAACCGACTGATTTTACACTGATTTATACTTAATCTACTAAAAATCAGTGTAAATCAGTCAATATCTGTAAAATCAGTGGCCAAACGGAGCGTAAGCGACTAAATAGCTAAGCAATTACTGGTTAGAAATCTAATTATTCACCACTACACTTTCAATAGTATCGCCAATTTCTAATTTTTGTACAATATCCATGCCCTCTACCACTTTGGCGAATATGGAATAATTAGGATCCAAATGAGGCGTAGGTGAATGCGTAATAAACCATTGACTACATTCCGTATGATTACCCGCCGAAGCCATGCCGACATACCCCTCAGTATCATAATGCATGGGTGTTAATTCTGATGAAATCGTGTAATCCAATGAGCCATAACCATCCCCACGAGGGCAACCCGTTTGAGCGACGAAATTAGGCACTACTCGATGAAATATTTTACCGTTAAAAAAACCACTCCTTGCTAAACTCACGAAATTTGCTACTGAAATAGGCGCATTGCGGATTAATAATTTCATTCTGATGTCGCCTTTGGTGGTTTTTACTGTCACCGACGATAATTCATTTAAGCCCGTAATGATACTCCAATCTATTACCCGTTGATTGGTAGATTTCTTTTTAGCGATAGCTGAGGTATCTTGGATATAATTGATGGTTTGGCGAATACTTTCGTAGGTTTCCAATTCTTGCGGAATTTTTAAGCCCTGCATAACTCTATACAATGCCGAAACACTGTCTTTCATCAATTTTATATTCAACTGCGCATCGGGGTCACGAATACTTTCGGCTGCCACTGCTGCAATGCCCGCATCACCAGTGTAAACTAAGCGGAATAAAATACTTTTAATCTCTCTTTTGACTAAAGTAGTGCTATTTTTAAACATTCTGGAAAAATCAGGCGAGCCGTTGATTTTCGCCAGCGCCTCGGTTGCAGATGTGCGAACGACAAGTGGGTTGTTTTTATTCAAGGCTTCTTCGCGTAAAAAAGCGTAATTCCAACCATATTCTGAAAGACCCCTCAGTAATCGAGACTTTTCATAAGCATTTTGACTGTTTTTATAATGATTTTGCATGGCAAGGTTCATCGAATCTCTTGTGCGTGGGGACAGTTGAAGCCATTTTAAGGCTGTTCCCATCATTATTTGGCGGGTTGATATAGGCAAATCGGTGTCACTCGTTGCCATTTTATAGGTATCAACATCTATATAATTGCCATGTTTTGTCAAATATTGAGCTGCAGTATTAGCAACATTTACATTGCGGTCTTTTAAAGCCGTGAGAACGAGCTGCTTTACGAGTTTATAATCAAAATCGTTCAGCGAATTAAGCAGATTTACTTTTACTCTATAATCCGTTTCCAATCTGAAAAGTGATTCAATAGTCGGCATCACAAAAAATGGGTTATATGCCTTGCCCAAAGCCCTTGCAAGTGCCATGCGCACATCATTATCTTTTTCAATTAAGACGGCTCTTCCGATGGGGCTTGTTACAGTTGTATCGAATTTTGTTTTGATTCGAGCAAGGTAATTGGCTGCAATCATTCTAACAGTTGTAGGATAATTACCATTGTCAATAAAAGAAACCATTTTTTGAATACTGGCAGTATTAAAAGTATCTCTCATCCCGTAGCGATAAATGCCGTA
>JANMYC010000324.1:0-1967 GCA_031381715.1 Saprospiraceae bacterium | reverse complement strand
TCACCGTTAGCGAAACTAACGGGGTCATTCAAAAATAAATCGAGCATGGAGTTAGATGAAGTCTCTTGTTTTTTATCATCACTGGCTCCAATAACCACACTTATTTGATTGATTATATCATTATCTCCCTCGATGGAGGATATTTCTTTTATCCTAATTCTTAGCGAATCATTGATGGTTTGTATTTTATTTTGATATGAATTACAGATGCCTACGACACCAATTTTTTTAAATAAAAAGCTTTTTTTAAGGAATAAACGCAGCTTTTCATCGTCAGAAATAATTGATTGCCAATGTTTTGTGTATAAAAAATCTAAAACTCTGCCTATAGAAAAAGAGGCTTCTTGGTCAGTAGAATGAAGGCATCCATAAAATTCTATGGCTGTCAAATCCTGAACGGCCGCTTTTTTAATAATTTGATTTTCAAGATTAAAACGCATTTGAGGATTGCGGGTATCTTCCAAAATATTAAAAAGGGAATCGAGGTTTTTACTCAGCTGAATAGAAACGTGGTTTTTTTGGCAATAAGATACCAATAATGTCATTTGCTCCAAATATCCAAATCGAATATCGGGTAAAGTTCTATTGTAATTGCGTAGAAGAGAACGGTATTTTTCAGTCATTTCTGCAATCGCCACGGGGTCCCCTTGCGCCAATTGACGAAAAGATTCCCTTGCAACCGAATCATTTTCGGAATTGAGACGGCGGAAGAGCTTTTCGTACACTTCAGTTCTTTGCGCAATTTCAGCCTTATTGACGAATACGTGCTTGGTGTCTTCCCATTCAAATTCCTCAGAATTATTCGCCCAATAGCGCACAAAATTTTTATATTTATCAATAAAATCTAATTTGCCATTTAAATCCCCCCCCTCAGTATTGGGTAGTGAAAATTGGGTAAAAGTCAACTTTTTAAGCAACTTTACAAAATGCTCACTCTCAGCTGGATTTGCTTTGATTTGCGCCGCAAGATAGAATAATAGCCTTGGATTTTGAGTCAATAATAAGTCTCTTAAGGCATTGTGCTGAATCCACGGAGTATCTTTTCTGCTCAGTATTTTAGCGTAATATTCCACTTTATCGTAGAAAAATGCTTCTTTGAAAGGTAAAATTTGATCGTAACCGTAGCCCCTCAAGGCCTCAAATGTTTCTAAGGAATCTTTGAGTTGTCGAGTTTGTTGGGGCGTAACAGCATAATTTGTAATCTCAATTAAGGTAGCAGATAATAATTCCGCACCAACTAAATTTTTATCCACCGCAGTCAAAATAGCCGTTAAATTTTCATCAGTGGGCTCATTTCTAAGCCCTTCGCACAATGCCAAATAGAGTTCAGTCGCATCTTTAGGAAAGGGCGCAGCATTCAGTGTATTGCGCAACCATTGGAAACTTTCACGGATATTGAGCTGTGCGATTTTAACAATGAGGGATTGTAAAGTAGGGTAGTTCACACCATTTTTTAATGCTTTCTCAAACTCTAAAACGTAAGAGCGCAACATATTAGTAGGATCTTCATCTTCAATATTGATTCCTGAAGTAACATTAAAAGTATAGGTTTGTAATTCAACTGGAGTCACATAAAAAGCCCTAAGAATCTCAGAATATTTGATTTTATCTTCAAAATTGAAGAAAAACTTCATAAATTGTTCACGAGAAGCATGTTGGATATCTATTTCACTTTTCATAAAAAAAGTGTTGGATTCGAGGAGCAGAACTGCTTGGTCGTGATAAACGGGTTTATCCAAAAGGCTGCCGAGGTCACGCAAGGCTCTTTTATTGCCTTTTCGGACTTGACTCTCAATGTCACTGATGAGGATGTCATAGCTAAATGCTGCCTGTGCAAGGGTGCAAGATAGATTGCTAAAAATCAGTAGCAATACCGTGGATATGATGATGAGTTTCTTCACAAATAAGTTAAATCATGGTTTATGACCTACCTATGCAATAATCGTGACAAAACATATTTTAAATTA
>JANMYC010000318.1:0-4909 GCA_031381715.1 Saprospiraceae bacterium | reverse complement strand
ATACACTGACCACAATCATTCAATGAAATGATTATCATCGCAACATTTATTTTGTTTGCCTGTTTGAAGTAATAAGCAGGCGTAAAGAAATAATCTTTTCTGTTGATAGTCTTACTTTAGCTCTACTAACTAAATTGAATTTTGATACCCGATAACAATATGTGTTTTAAAGTTTTTGAAAATAGCCAGTCTCAAACGGCAACCCAAGCCAATAAATCATTGACCATCGATGAATGGACTATATCGTTTTTCAAGTCCATTGATGCCGTTGATACTTCGGAGAGATTTTCTGCTTTTACCCACGATATCTATGGCAATTATGATTTTCTTAATGTTTTGGAGAAAAATCCACCTTCGGGTTTTCAGTTTTGTTACCTCACTTTCCATAAAAATGAGCAATTAATTGGTTGGATGCCCTGCGAAATCAAACACTTCAAAGCAGACCAAAGTCTGAACTTTTCAAAAGAATCCAACTCTTTTATATTAAAAATCAGAAAGGCTTTAGCTCAGAAAGTCAGTTTTGAAACCCTCATAGTCGGCAGCTTATTACTAACTGGAGAGCACTCCTATTACTTTGATAATCAAATAGTTACAAATACGGACAAATACTTCCTTATTTCAAAAGGAATTGAATTTGCCAAGAAAACTTTGTCTGAGGAAGATATAGTTGTTAAAAATGTCTTTATCAAAGACTTTTTTGAGTCCCAAAAATACTTTATTACTGAGGGGTATAACGAGTTTGAAGTAGAACCCAATTTCATTTTTGACATCCCCGACGAGTGGCAATCTTTTGAAAATTATATGGAAGCTCTGTCCTCGAAATACCGCGTCAGAACCAAGCGGGCTTTCAAAAAAGCGGAAGGTGTTGAAAAAAAAGAATTCAATTTAGAGCGCATTTTAGCGCATCAATCGGAGATAAATGTGCTTTATCAGAATATCAGTAAAAAGTCTGCATTCAATTTGGTTGAGCTTCATGAGGATTATTTCGTGGATTTGAAACGTCAATTGGGTGAAAAATTTAGGCTTTGGGGCTATTTTACTGAGGGGGTACTGGTTGGATTTTTTACCACTATCGATAATGGCAAAGAGTTGGAGGCACATTATTTGGGCTATAATGAAGCGGTGAATTTCTCACACCATATTTACCATAATTTCCTTTTGGATATCATTAAAATTGGTATTGAAACAAAGAAAAAACGCATCATTTTCGCCCGCACTGCCAACGAAATTAAGAGTTCGGTGGGAGCAGTTGCGCACAATATGTTCCTTTATATGAAACATGAAAACCCAATAATTAATAGACTTTTACCGTATTTTTTAAAGATACTGAGCCCTCGTGAAATCTGGCAACCTCGGAATCCATATAAGGATTAAGGCGTAAATCAAAAAATAAATTTACATTTTAACTATTGGTAAATTACGTCATTGAAACGCCCAAAGGATTTTAAACCCTTTGGGCGTTAACAATTGGATACTAAAATGTACTTTGACTGATTTTTTAATTTTTATCAAAATGTAAATTTATTTATTTTTCATTCCTGATTTATTTCAATTCCACAAATTCAAATCCCCAAAAGCCTTTTTTTATGGGTAATTCCACCTCGCTGCCTTCTTGAATATCTTTAAAAAGGAGATGTTTGCTTCTGATGCGCTCCTGTTTTTCACTTCTGATAAAATAGGTATAAACCGCATCTACATTTTTTAAAGCGTCTTTATTTACACCGAATCGAGCCATTTTCAAGGGAATTTCTTTTAAAAATACCACTTTTTCAAAATGTACTTCCGTTTTTTTACTCAAGATATGGTTGGTAAAAAGAGCCAAAAGTGGGGCAATAATCATGGATGGAACGATAAAAATCAAGGCAATTTGAATCCTATCCGTCATATCATCTCCTTTTTGACGATACAGAAACCGATTCGCAAACCATCCTAAAAATCCGCCCAACAGAACAGCCCTAAAAATCAAAAAACGGATGCCAAAAGTGTTTGTGAAATAAGGCACTTCCACTGAATAGCCGTAAATAATAGCGGCAACAACAGCGAGTAAAATAATTCCTTTTAAAAAATTGGGCATGGTTAATTTTAATTTTTAAACGATTAGATGGCGATGTTTCGGGCGGTTAATTAGTAACGCACTATTTTGACGAAACCCGAACGATTAAAATCGTTCGGGTTTACTTATGCTTTTAAAATTTCTTTTATTTCATCAACTCGACTTCATCGCCGTAACGCGAGCGGAATCGTTTCAAAATAGCGGACAATTCCTTTTTATCTTTATAATTGACTTCTGCACCCACCACGGTCAAACCGCCTGATTTGCGCTCATAAAGTCCATAATTATTGCTTTTTATCCACGATTTCAAGCGATTTATATTGCTTTTATTAGCAAATCCTCCGATTATGATGGTGGTTTGATTTTGCGCATCAGGAGTAGCAGATTTGTTTAACCCCTCAGTAATTGTGAGGTTTTCGGAGCTTTTGGACTTGCTTTTAGTATCTTCATAATACTTTTCGGAAGCAATATCTTTTGGTTTGGATGTGTTCGTATTTTTATCATTAGTGGGTGGCGGTGTGGAAACTAAAGGCGCAATTTGCACGAAATCCTCCTCTTGCTTCGGTTCAACTTTAGGCGGTGCGGGGACTGGTTTATCAATTGGTTTTAACTTTGCTTGTCGAGCGGCTTTTACTGCCCCGTTATCACTTTTAGTGAAAAGATAAACGCAAAATGCCATTATCACCACCAAGGCTGCGGCAATGCCCGGTATCATTTTTTTAATATCAAATGGAAAATCAAATGGTGTTGACCGCTCCGGAATAAGTGGCGTCGAAATATTATCCACTGATTCTAAAAATGGTTGTTGTTTAGCCATTGGCTCCGAAAATAAGGCTTGAGCAGGTGTAGCAACTGGCGGTTTTACGGTCTCAGCCCCATTGTTTTGAGGTACACTCACCTCTGGTTTTGACCTTGAAACGGGATAAAATTGCACGGCAGGCAAGCCGAAAGTATCTTGGTTGAAATTCGTATTTTCAGGTAAAAAACGAATTTTATCGGTGTAATCCTTGTACAAACGACCCACATCCGTAATCACCAAAATTTCGTGATTTTTAAAAGTATTGGAGGCAAATTCCGTAAAAGCATCAATTCTACTTTGAGCTTCTTGGGTAGTTACTTGGTATTTCTTTTTAATAAAGTCGAGCAAAACACCATCGTTAATAATTAAATTAGGGTCGTAGCTAATTTCGAGCGAAGGTGGCGCCATTTGACCTTGTATCATATCAACGGTGGCTGATTTATAACTGCTCGTGAAAGCACCTAAACCGGGTATGACGACCGAACCGTTTTGAAAAATGACTTCTTTTATATCGTCTGAGATGGATGGGTTCATATATTCTAACATTAAAATTATTGATTCCAACAAAATTAAGAAATATTGCTGTATTTCAGTTAAATTATCTAAAAATCACCTTTCCGCAAATGAATAATCCTCATTTTAAGTTTAAAATGAGGATTCTTTATTATCAAATAATGCGCTTTTTAAAGCACCTTATTCTTTTGCGTTCCAGAACCGTTTAATCTCTAAAGCAGCACCTACCTTTGGAATGAGTTTATTAAACAAACGAGCAGTATCTTGATAAACTGCTGCTGGTGCTGGCACAACCTCTACTTTTTTACCCGTTGGCGAAGTGCTTTGATTTGGAACAGATGGCTTTGCGGCTGGTTTTATTCTTCTATTCGAAACCTTCGTTTTTATTTTTTCATTCAATTCAATAGCATCGTTCTGCACTTTGGGGCTCGGGTTCGTTTTTAAAATATCATGAGTCAATGCTTTTGCTTCGTTATTTTCCTCCAAAATGACAGCAGCATTAGCTAAAACTATTAATTTACTATTTTCTATGTGAACAGGTCTATCAGTTGAATTTTCAAGCCTTGTAAATTGCGCGCGCAGGCTGTCGCGTAATTTAGAATCATTGGGTGTAACTTCTAACTGCTTTACTACATTGCCAATTTGTTGAATACTTAGCTCGGTTTTTTTCTGAATCCTCCATTTATCCACTATATCTTTTTGACTTTCTACGGCTTTAGGCGATGTTTTATCCAAATCAAGTGCTTTTTGAATCGTCACTTTCGCCGAATCATATTGACCGAACGCCGCTTGGGTATTGGCAATAGCTGTCATGGCATCGGAACTTGTTTTGCATCTTGAGGCAGGTAGGGTTTGGATACTTTGAATCAAAGCCCTTTGAGCAGCTGTATCTGTCGGATTGCGATTGACTTGTTCAACCAGCTTATCAATTTTTAAGACATCTTTACTGAACTCTGCGCTTCGGAAGGATGGATAACCTATCATCACCAACGGAACCGCGAAGCCGTAGAGGACTTTTAAATTCGGTTTGTTCTTTAGTGCCGTAAAAAGAAAAACGAAAATAAGCGTTAATCCGAGTATAAAACCCAGAATCATCATGATTAATTCATGTAATTGTATGCCTTGCAACAGTGTCATATCTAACTCTATTTTAATTTAGAGACTTCCAAATGTGTAATAAGTTTCAAATCAAAGGGGTATTTAATAAAACATTAACTCATTTAACTTTGGTTAACATTTAAAACGTAAAGATAGCCCCCCTCAGTATTTGAAGTAAAACTAATTAATTTTCAGTATATTATTAAAAAATCTTGGAGTCTCGAAACGGACATTCTCAAAAACAAAAATCGCATCACTCCCGAGAGAGCATGCGATTTCATCCAATGCAGCACTATTAAAAGTAAACAAACTAATTCTTATGTGTTTATTCTGATACTGTTTTAAGTAGTTGTACTAAAATAGCTGTTAATTCTCAAGTTTGCCGCCATACCCCCGATTATATCTCAAAAAAGATAAAATTATATTCTTTAAACAGTTTAATCCCC
>JANMYC010000299.1:0-12068 GCA_031381715.1 Saprospiraceae bacterium | reverse complement strand
AAACGGAAGGCTCGCCAATGCGCTCAGGCACTGGTCGAGGCGCCACATTTTTACGCGGCAATAAATCCGCTAATTGGCTTCTTTTATAAAGGCTTTGATTTTTAACTTTTTCAGTAAAAACCTTCAACTGAGCATCATCGGGCAACGGAATAAAAGAAACTGATGCTAATTGATGGTGCGCATTATAAGCTTTATCCGCCTTCGCTTGCTCATTCACCTTCAGTGCAGCCCGTGCGCCAATGGCTTCCAAATTGGTGATATATAGTTCGTTTTTATTAAAAACAATACCCGAAGGATAGGCTTGAGTGGGAATATAGCCTTTGATTCGGCTCTCACCTACCCCCTCAGTACAAGCCATTTTTCCAAGTTTTATAACGGCAATCGCATTGTCCAACCCATTCGCCACGTATAAAATAGTGCCTGTATTATCCAAAGCCAAAGCGTTGGGTGTACTGCCAATCAGTTTTTCATTATCTTTAAAAAGACCCACAAAAATCGAATCCACCACGCTCAAACTCTTCGTTTCAATCACCGAAATATAGTCGCTGTTGCCATTCGCTACGTAAACATATTTTTTATCCGCACTCGCAATAATCGCATTCGGGTGCAAACCCACGTTGATTTCCTTTTGAAATTGACCCGTTTTAACATCAAAAACCGATACTGTTCCTTGTGACAATGCACCGGTTTGAGAATTGACATAGGCACTGCCCCACGGCACACCCGCCGTTTCAAGCCCATCCGAAGGCTTGGTAACAGGCCCCGCCCAATTGGTTACAAAAGCCAAATTATCCACCACCCGCAAGCCAAAGGGTGCAACGCCCGTATTCGCTGACCACACGACCCCCTCAGTATTCACATTGATTTTGACAATTTTATTATTTCCATTTAAAACGGTATAAAGCATCAACTCACCATTTTCTTCTTGAACAACAACTTCATTCGGTAGGGCAATTGTTGCAGGAGCTTCCGCTTTGAAGGGGAACGCTTTGATGAGCTTAATGTTTTTACCATCCCAAGCGGCTTGCATGACGCAGGAATTCGGGGTTTCACGACCACCCGCTCCCCAAAAAATATACGTCGAATCCTTAAAAACGATGGTTTTGATGCCCGAAAAGGAGCTCATAAAGCTCTTGTACTGAGGGGTCTCGCTGAAAGTCCAACGACTCACCAATTGATGATTTTGAGTATTAAAAACAGTAATTCCGTATCTATCTTCCACAACCACGAGTGGGCTATTGGGTATCATCACCAAATCCAAACTATGATTTTCGACATCTGGATTACCAAAATTCACGGACTCCCCTGCCCCATCAATGATACGGTTATAAGGCATTAAATAAGGGCTTCTTTCAGCGAAAAGTGTGGTATCATCGTAGCGAAGACCCGATTTATTCACCGTCGAATATGTCATATCGCTTTTAAAAGATTTACAACTCAAAATATTGAGGATAGCCATTACCCCTAAAAAGACTATTAGAATTGGATGATTTCTCATTGAAATGTATTTTAATGGGTAAAATTACATGAATTCAATGATTCTAAATATTTTAAGGTAAAAGAACACTATTTTTTAATATTGGGGTTTGCTTCTAAAATCAAAATAAGCCGTTAAAACCGCTTTTTCATCTTCCAAAAAGGGCCAATGACCAATGTTCTCATTTAAAGTATAAATGAGGGGATTCGGTATCAGTTCTTTGTATCTATTCGCCATGTGCGCCCCTGAATTGGGGTCAAAAGGTCCATTAATTAAGCACAACGGGATAGCGGTTGTTTGCATGGCTTCAATCCAACGTTTTTGGTATTTATTTTTTTCAAAAACGAGCCTACCAATCAAATAAGCGATTGATTTGCCATTTTTATAGTTCAAAACCTCCCATTGTTGATCTAAAAATGCTTCACTGGGCTGCGTTTCAAGACCAAAAAGAGCTTTTACGGATTTGTTGGTCATCGCTTTTGTGATGTTTTTACTGATGAATTTACCCACGAAAGTAGGTGATTGCGACAACAGCTTTTGAATCAAACGCGGTTGATAAACATCCATAAAAAGACCACCGTTCATAAATGTGATGGACTCAATCTTGAAAACATTACCCCCCGAGGTCTCGGGATTATACCCCTCAGTATCCGCATCATTATTTCGAGCAATAAGCTCTTGCCCAACGCTCACACCTAAGTCATGGGACAAAATATGAACGCGGTTTATTTTTAAAAAAGCCAATAAAGCGTTGACGATTTCAGCGTGTTCTTGAAAGCTATAGGTATGATTTTGTGGTTTATCGGAGAAACCCATGCCCAATAAATCGAAAATAACCACTTTGTATTTTTGGGTCAATTCATCCCAAATGGAAGCCCACTCAAAACTGCTGTATGGATAGCCATGCAAAATGAGCAAAGGTTCGCCACTACCCTCTTGAATGTAAAATATTTTGTTGCCCTGGACATCCAAAAACTGTCCTCGGTCAAGCCATTTTTGTACCTCTGCGTGCATATTTAAACTTATTTTATCGTTTTTTACCCCTCTTTTTTATCAGCAGCAATAACAATTAGGGCAATAATTAAAATAAAGCTGTATTCACTCCCACCCGAACCATGTTCGCCCACGAACCAACCCAATGAAGCATGAATGAGCACAATACCAACGAGCAACATGGCAATAAAGCCCGCCGATAATTCTCTTTTGAAATAACCCAAAGCCAATAAAATACCGCCCACTATTTCAAAAACGGTAATACCCCAAACAATGGGCGTGCCAAAAATAAGCCCTTTGGTATTTAAAAAGCCGCCAAATCTATCAATTGTGCCATTAAAAAGCCTAACCGAAGCATGGGCTAAAAACATACAAGCCGTGGAGATTCGCAATACAATCAAGGCTTGTTTTAAAGTTAAAAAGGGAAAGTTTTTCATTGTTTTATTTTGAGTAAGTTACCACAATATTTTTAAAATCACCTCCACTACCATCGCCCACAAAAATGCCTAATTTACCCGTCTTAGCCTCCGTAAGTCTTTGAACAACCAAAGCAGGTAGCGTCGAAGTGTTGATGTAGGCTTTTAAGGTTTTATCTTCAATCTCTATTTTCATCTTGAACCACCCATCGGGGTGGGGTGCGTTTTTAATCTCTTTTTCAAATTGAGCATTGCGTTCATCGCGCAGCTTTTTCCAAGGAAATGTGGGATGCGCAATGTATTGAATGGCGTGAATACGGCGTACGGAATCCACAGCATAAAAATTGAATGGACGATATTCGCAATTTCGAATTTATTCTCAATAATAAACCCAGAAAAACACTCGATTTTTATTCGCCAGTGCAGCTTTTAAAGCTAAACAATGATTCCGTAATTTATTGCACTTGAATATTGAATTCACCATTCAACCACCTATTTATCGTTGGTTTTAAAAGAACCGATAAGCACACCATCACCGCAGGAATCGCTAAAAGGACACTTGCTGCAAATAAATTCATGGGGCTATTGAGCAAGTTGTCGCCACTGATTAAGCCTTCCACTTTTTCAGGTGTGTACAATTCAAAATAGTCGCCGTACAAATAGCACAACGTTACGGATGTCCATAAGGCGGACAGTTTGATTTTGATATTGACTTTTATGTCTTCAAAATCAGTCGAATTTGTCTTATTTTTAGTCATTTTTCGTTTTTTTTAGTGAAAATACTGAGGGGATAATGTGGTAGTAGTGTGACTTTCAGGTCGCGGAAATAATAATCGCAGTAATTAAACCGCGACCTGGAAGTCGCGCTGCTACCACATTACAATGAAAATCGTCCACCTACGGCAAAAAATGGCAAGGCAATCACGGGTTGTGGGCTATAAGTGGACGCGCCTAATTTTCGTTTATCAGACCCCGATAGATTGACCGAAACACCGTAGCCACCGTCAATATAAAGGTATTCTTTGAACGGAAACCACCGAAATCCTGCCCGCGTCACCAAATATAATTTCGTAAATTCTTCCTTTTTTTGGCTCGAATCGTCCGTCACGGAATACCAATCGTAACTTAAAATTGACCCCACGTAGAAGCCCTTTCGGTCTTTTCTCAAAAACACATTGGCGAAAATTTCGGCAGCAGTGTTTTTTGGAACGGTTATGCCCTTGGCATCTTTGAAAATCGCATCTCTGAACGTTGGCGTGAGTTTGGTATCGAGATAAATAAAGCCCGTTTGAAACCGTGAAAATTCGACGCCCAAACCAAACCCGTAACCGCCAAAAGCAAAGAATTGCGGGTTAATTTCGGCAAAAACCTGTAATTTTTGAGTTTCAGATTTTGCTCGGATTTGATTGTTGTAGAACCGACTAAAAATACTTTTATTTTCAGATTGCGCGAAAGCCGTTGTCCCAACCATGATTGTGGCGAAAGCCACCAAGAAAAAATGCTTCATTATTTTACTATTTTTAGTTATTTAATGAGGCAAAGGTGGGGCAATTCGCTTTCGAAAAACGTTGACTATTGTTAAGACTTGTGCTTCTGAAAAATTCTATTTCTAATGCGGCTCAAACTTTCGGGACTGATGCCCAAAAAATTAGCAATGTATTTTTGCGGTACACGCTGAAACAAATCGGGTTGTTTACACATCAAGTTTTCAAACCGTTCTTCGGGTTTTTCGGACGACAAAGACATGGCAATTTCGGTGGCGCGTTGTGCGACTTGTTCTGCCATCAATCTGCCAAAAGTTTCATATTTACGGCACTCGTTGTACAGTTTGTACAGGTTTTCCTTTCGGATAATTAAAACGGTTGTGTGTTCCAACGCTTGCAGATTCATAATGCCCGAAGTATTATGCGTAAAACTCTGAAAATCAGTTGTCCACGAATTTTCAAACGAAATATCGCACGTTTTTTCGACGCCGTCTTTAACGTGAAAATGCCGAATCGTTCCGTCAACGATGAAGCCGATGAAGTTGCAAATCTTACCATCTTGCAGTAAAAACTCTTTTTTCTTCAATTGTTTTACTTCAAAATGCGTATCAATAAGTGCCAATTCATCCGCCGTTAGTGGGACAACTGCCTTGCAATAGGCTTTTAGTTTGTCGTACATTTTTGCCTGATTTTACGTTTTTTTAGTGAAAATACTGAGGGGGTAAAAATTGGTAATTCCGTGAAACTTTAAAAATTGCCGACGTTTATGTTTTGAAATAAAGACACCTAACAGTGAAGATACCCCCTCAGTATTTTTGAAAAAAATGCCTCCTGTTACTGCTTATGTTCCCTTTTTTCTGCCAAATACTTTCAAAACAAAAGGATAGACATATTTATGAGCTATAAAACTGATACTGACAAATGCCGACGCTATAAAAGTCGGTAGAATCGCCCCAAAAGTATAGGTTAAACCCATCACAAAACCTATAAAAAACTCGGCTCGGTATAGTGGAAAAATCAACGCCCAAAGGAACAATCCTTGGAAAAAGAAGCCGTTAATTTCGGCTTTATCGGTTACAAAACAATACGCCATTGCGCCTGAGTAAAGCAATCCCGCAATGAATAAGAGCAAAGTGGATTGTAATTGTTTGGACGATACAACTTTGATTTCTCCCGAAAATAGGCGTTTTTGTAAGCGAAAGAGCGAAAAATAAGTCAATAAAGGCAATAACAATCCGCCCCACCAATTAGATATGGACGGCATGTCTTTTCGCGCCATGAAGCTATGACTTGGCACGCCGCCGTGGAAATGTTGCCATAAGAGCAATGTCCAAATACCGATGCTGACTGTTACTAAAACCGCTAATCCTATTTTTTTGAATCCTATTTTATTCATACTATATTATTGTTTACAGATTGTTTATAACCCAAGAAACCAATCCAAACCGCCACCAAACTGATAGCAATATAACCGTTTGAAGACAGTCCAAAAAGTTGAAAAATGACAATCCCAAAACTCCCCACAACCCACAACGCATCGAGCGCACTGATGAGATTGACGAAACGTTTGTCATTTAGCTTTTTTTGAGCGACATAGCCAACAAACAAAGCAAAAATGAGCAGATTGATACCAAAAAAAGGAAAAACATAAAGATTGGACACATTAAAAAAGGCATTCAACATGCTTGAAAACAGTAGCATTCCTACGCCACTGATGCCCGAAAATAGGCTGTTGATTGTCAAGTATTTTTGTAATTCTTTCATATTTAAAAATCAAAATTGGTGAATAAAAAAAGAGAATTGGGCAACTTATTTTTACAAGCGACAGCGCAAATCTCCGCCCATCTTTTTCTAAACCACTTGACTTTTGTTAAGAAATTTCTTTCGGATGCGGCTCAAACTCTCGGGTTTCATGCCTAAATACGAGGCGATGTGTTGCAGGGGAACATTATGAATAATCTCGGGTTGCTCTTTTATGAATTTCAAATACCGTTTTTCGGCAGAGAGTGTAGTCATATCAATGACTCTTTTGCGCTCGTCTTCAAAGGCTTTTTGGAGGACTTGCAACTCGTTTTTGATGATTATTGGGCTTTTTTCAAACAAAATATCAATGTCATCCCGCTTGATACGGAGGAGTTCGCAGTCGGTAATGCACTCAATATTTTCGTTAGAAACGGTGCGGTTGACGAAGTGATTGTATGAGGTGAGAAAGCGCGGAGAATGGTTCATATCCACCGTCACTTCGTTGCCCAAATCATCGAAATGAAAGTTGCGCATATAGCCGGAAACGATAAAATAAAGGTGCTTCGGCACTTTACCCTGCGCTTCGATTATCCTGTTTTTGGGAAACATAACAGGCTCAAAGTATTGATAACACAACTTTTTTTCATAATCAGGCAGATGTGTCATGGCTTCGATGAATGCGATAAATTTTTGGTGCATGGCAGCTTGATTTTTAGACCCCTCAGTATTTTTAGCTAAAATTGTTTCAAAAGACAATTTTTCTTTTTAAAAGCCCACGCACCAAGTTTATTGGGCGAACAGGCAACTTTTATAGATGAAAATAGGGGGAAAATACTGAGGGGGTATAAAATCGCAATAAAAATTAATGCCCGAACAAATCGCAAAATTTTGCCCATTCGTTTTGCGTTTCGGCGTTTTGCCAATTGCAATGTTGTGCGTACGTTTTTTATTGCTTTATCCAAATTCGGAAGGAAGCTGTGTTGTTTTGGCTCGTTGAAAGATATTTTTGGTATCCTTTCAACTTTACAGCCAAGGTGTTTTTGGTGTGGTATTCTATTTTTTCGATGTGCGATTTATTGATAAGTTTACTGCGGTTGAGCCTAAAAAAATCCGAAGGATTAAGCTCGTCTTCTATCTCTTTTAAAGTGGATTCGGTGAGTAAATGCTTTTTACATCTGATGTCGTAAGCAAAAATGACACCCTCACGGGCTTCAAAAAAAAGGATGTTTTCTGTATCTAAGAAATAAATATCCTGATAATTATGAACAGTAAATCGCTTCTTAAACGCTTTTTTAGCAAAATTTTGCTCAATAATTTTTGTAAGACTGTTTAGTAATTTGTGGTCATCATTGGGTGTATTTCTGAACATCAGAAATTTCTCCCAAGCTTTTTGAAAACGGTCTTTTGAAAAGGGTTTCAGCAAATAAGCGATACCATTGCCGTCAAAAGCATTCATCAAAAACTGGTCATAAGCGGTTGTGAAAATTATCGGGCAGGAAAGAGAAACTTGAGCGTAAATCTCAAAGGCATTACCATCCAGCAATTCAATATCTGAAAATATTAAATCTACTGAATGACTTTTCAGATAAGTAATACCCTTTGCCACCGTGTCAATTTCTGCCATAATTTCAATGGGCGTATCCAGTTCTTCAAGAAACCGCTTCAATTTTTTTCTTGAAGGCATTTCGTCTTCTATGATGAGTATTTTTATCATATCTCTTATGTAGGAATAATCGGAATGATGACCGAAAAAGCGTTGCTCGATTCCTCTATTTCAATCGGCTTTTTGGTTAATAATTTATACTGTTCTTTTACATTGTTCAATGCGCGTCCATTTGTTGATTTGATGTTTCGTTTCAGATTGATATTGTTTGAAATACGTATATTTTCCCTTATATTTATAGTTATAGAAATAGGATTTTCTTCCTTTCCCAGATTGTGTTGAATGGCATTTTCAATGAGCAATTGCAGCGTTAGAGGTACGATATAACCACTATTGTTTGTATTGTCAATCGTCATTTGATAAGCATTTCCGTATTTATGCTGTATGAGCTTGAAATATTGTTCTGCAAAAGCCTGTTCTTCATTCAGGGTGACGATTTTTTTATCCGAAGTTTGCAAAACATACCGATAAATCTCGGCAAATTCATTCAAAAAACTGGATGCTTTATGCTTGTCTTCTTCAATTAATTGGTCTAGAACATTCAGATTATTGAACAAAAAATGTGGATTAAGCTGCGCTTTCAGTTGGTAGATTTTACTTTCAAAAAGTGCTTGATGATAGTTTGCTAATTCCTCTTGATGGTTTTTACTTTTGTTGTAATAATAATAGGTAAGGAAAAAACTTCCAAATATAAATCCGTTCAGAAAGTCCGAAAACAGGGTAAAAAAAAAGGTATCTCGGTTAAAATTCCGTTCGATGGTATCAAATACAAAAGAGAGCAACATTCCGCTTAACTTCATTGTAAGCAGATACATCATGAGCGATGAACCGAATATTTTTAGCATCTCTTTGGCACTAAAAACATCAGATTTTTGCCATTTTTTAATAAAAGCATACATGATTACAAACAGAATTCCTGCCTGAAATAGCGAAAACACAACTGCTTCAGGCGTGAATGTATAGACATTGATTTCCGCCCCAGAGGATATCCGTATATAAATAGACTGTACATAAGCAAACAGCATAATGAACAGTAGGAAGTATCGGTTAAGATATATTTTAGACAACCAATTTCTCATTGCAATATGGAATTGTGCATTTTAAAAAAAATTTAAGAACTTCGAAGAAGTCCATTTTTCTTCGTTACGTACTGTTTTTGCTACGCAAAAAGTCGTGCGTAATTTGTTTATAAAGACTTGTTCGCAGTTCTCAGAAAAATAGAATATGCCGATTAAGGGTTCAATTAAACAAATTGAACCCTTAATCCGACTAAAATTGTGTTATTTTTTCTTTTCGGGAAATGAAGCAATGATATTTCCTTTTTCGTCAAAAAAGTCAAGTTTAGCATTGTTTTCTTTGTCCACATAAAACATAGCTTTTGGCATCCCTTTGTTATCAAAGAGAAAGAGTCCATTATTTTCACTTCCTGATTTTCCGAGCATTACGCGAGGCGCACCGCCGACCAATCCCTGTGCTTCATACAATTTGTATTTTTCATCCGCCGCTTTGGGGTCTTTTTTACCAAGTTCCTCTAACTCATTCATAATCGTCGCTGTTTTGAGCTGCGACTCTTTCGATGGTCGATCGTTGAACATCAAGCCACTGGTTACAGACCTTCTATCGCCCTCTCGATAATCTTGTGTAAGTAACTGCATCACTTGGTCGCCATCGTATTGGTCGTAGGTTAACGAAAGCCCAGAACTATGTCCCTTTTCATTTTTCTGCCCGTCATAGATAAAACCCCCACATTCTATACCGTCTTCATTGAAAAATAGCATCCCTGAACGTTTTTTTCGAGTTTCGTTGGTTAGTTTACCATTGATTTTATCATTTGCGTTAGGGAAACGATTTACGTTAGTAATCACCATTTTTACAGTGCCGTCTTTCTCTATAATATTGATGCGTTCCACATCAATTTCACTAAACTTTTGATTCCCGCTCTGTTTGAATGCAGACGTGATAATCAAAACCATTCCAAGTACAGCAGCTACTGCAAAAGCCCTTAAAAAGATTAATTCTCTATTCATTATTAAAATGATTTTAATTGTTAAACGAAATAATTACAGTGCAAATGTATTTCAAGCGTTTTTCTATTTAATAACCAAACAATGAGTACAGGAAAAAATCCAACGAACTAAGGAAAATACAGGTTAAGTTTGATTTAGAATGTCACCCAACTACGCACAAGGGTACAAAGTAGTTTTATCTTACAAAACTACCCCCTCAGTATATTACGCCAATTTAATCATAAATTTCTCTATTAGAACTTAATTGCTCGCTACAGCTATCACCACATTCCCCGTTTTTTCACCCGTCAGAACATAATTATACGCTTCAACAATGTCTTCAAAAGGGTAAACCTTGTCAATAATCGCTCGATAATGCCCTTCTTCAATCAGTTTTTTGAAAAAAAGAATTTGCTCTTTACTGTCCTTCGGAATGGGAAATGCCACTTTTTTGCCGTCAAATTTTAAACCCAAAAGTGCGAGAATGGGGTTAGCGTAGGCGAAACCCAGTTCGGTACTGAAATAAATACCGCCTTTTTTGAGTAGATGTTTGGATTTAAAAAACGAGCTTTTACCAACCGCATCGAATATAAAATCAAAACTATCATTGAGTTTTGTAAAATCTTCTTTTGTGTAATCAATCACTTTGTGGGCACCCAATGATTTCACCAAATCCATGTTCTTGGTATTGGCGACGGCAGTGATTTCAGCGCCAAAATATTTAGCCAATTGCACACCCGCCGAACCAATCGAGCCTGTCGTGCCATTGATAAGAATCTTATGACCTGCTTGTAGATTGACCGCTTTGTAGTAATTTAAAGCTAAATAAGCCCCTTCGCAAATAGCCGCCGCTTGTTGATAGGTCATATTCGTCGGCTTTAACGCCACAGAACCATTTTCAGGTAAGCATAAATATTCGGCGTGCGCTCCGAAATTATCGGCGGATAAACCAAAAACTGAATCGCCAACTTTGAATGATTTCACATCTTTGCCAATTGCTACGATTTCACCCGAAAACTCACTGCCCAAAACCGTCTTTATAGGCTTAAAAAGCCCCCAAAACAAGCGTACTGCGAAGTATTCTGCCCCCAATAAGCCCGAATCGGTGCGGTTAACTGTGGTGGCGTGTACTTTTATCAGCATTTCATTCTCTTTGGGCGTAGGCTTTTCTACCTCTTTTATTTGAAGGACTTCCGGAGAACCATATTTTGTATTGACGACTGCTTTCATTTCATTTTTTTACTTTATCCCTAAACATTTGACCGAAGCCGATTGCGAATGCGGCTTAAAGACTCAGGTGTAACACCTATGTAACTCGCTAATTGATATTGTGGTACTCGGTTTAATAAATCTGGTCGGGTTTCGACCAATTTTAGATAGCGTTCTTCGGGTGTAGAAACCATGTACTCGGCTGTAATATCTTGATAAACGCCCAATTCCTCTTCCGTTTTTGTATAACAGATTGTCGCCAATCGGGGGAATAATTTCTTAAATTCCAGATCATTTTTATAAGACATTACCGTGAGTGTCGTATCTTCAATGCACTCCAAATAATGCTTGGAAGGCACTTGCAACACAAAGCTTCGGGTTGAAGAAACAGCATCCCCCTCAGTATAAAAAGAGATTGTCTTTTCTTCACCGTCCTTTAAATAATATTCTCGCACGCACCCTTTCAAATTGTAATAAACATTGCTCGCTATTTGACCCTCTTTCAACAAAAATGTCCCTTTTTTAAAGATTTTTATGGTCATCATTTGGCGCATAACTTCAATTTCTTGATCTTCGAGCATACCCGAACTACGCAAATAGAGGTTAATATCATTTGCCGTTTCGTCTAATCTATGAGGGTCAAACAAGAGAGCATTTTGGTTGGTAATCATATTTTATAATTTTGTTTAAAAAACAAAACTAATGTGACTACCGCCTAAAAGCAATTTTTTTTCGATAGAGTGAAACGCCTTTTCGACTGATTTTAAATTAATAGGTCATTTTTTTTGAAACACATAGGCACATAGGACACATGTTTTTTTTATAAAATATTGATTATAAGTTATTTATACATAATACTATGTGTTCTATGTGCCTCCTATATAACTAATTTTAACTCGTTGAAAATCAGCATGTTACAAAAGGTATTTTATGCTGCTTGTTTCAAACGGTCTAATAGTTTTTCGAGTTTTTTAATTTTATCTTGATTGACTTTATTTTTATTGACTACTAACATCTGCTCATTATATTCTGTTTGTTTCAATAACATATTATAAATAATTCTTGCCATTTTGTGTG
>JANMYC010000294.1:0-3084 GCA_031381715.1 Saprospiraceae bacterium | reverse complement strand
CATTTTCATTGCCACAACAACAAGAGGCTATTATAAAGCAAATAATGATGGATTCAAGAGAAAATATGGTCAATTATAAGACGACTTTGTGTTTGCAAAATATTATGACGTATGGCAGTCACTATGGGCCCGCGCCGTGGGTGGATTTTGCAAGTCGCCCCGATTGGAATTGTATTTATTATCATCGAGCCGATTCCGTCGGTTTAGGTTTTGATAGAACGGCAACGGGCAGCGATGCCATCTCTCAATACGCCCCCACCGAGTTCTCGGGGTTAAAAACCTCAGCATCTGCGATATTTTCGGATTTAAAAACGTGTCCAGATGAGTATTTACTATGGTTTCATCATATAAAATGGGATTATAAAATGCGGTCGGGTAAAACGCTTTGGGATGAAATGGCATCTCGTTATTATAAAGGTGTTGAAAGCGTCAGGGCTACTCAAAAAACATGGGAAGCTATGCGCCCATACGTTGATAATCAACGTTTTGAGCAAGTAAAAATGCTTTTAAACGTTCAAGAAAAGGAGGCCGTTTGGTGGCGAAATGCGTGTTTATTGTATTTTCAAACCTTTTCAAAAATGCCCATTCCTTTCGATGAAAAACCTGATAAGAGTTTGGAATATTATAAATCGTTGAAGTTTCCGTATGCGCCCGGGAATGGATAATCGAGAGGCCCAACGTTTGGGAAACTTTGAAAATTTCCCAAACGTTCATTAATTACGGATTCCTTTTAAAAACTGCCTCAATCTCCTCGGCTTATCCGTGTTAATAAAATCAACACCCATTTTTGCCAAAGCTTTCCAAACGCTCTTTTTATCCGCAGTTGCCCAAAAGCGGACTTTTTTTCCTTGAGCGTGAATACTATCAACAACAGATTTCATTTTTTCAAAAGTCATATTATCTATATCTTTTTGACCTTTTTGAGAGGCGTACTTCTCGAAACTTTGGCTGATGATGCCCACTCGCTGCCATGCGTTAGGGGTATAAGTTTCATTCGGTCGTCCGTCAAATTGGATGAAAGTAGGGTAGGTTGTCCACTTTTCAGGCTTCGGGCGATTACCACTGATGATAAATTGAACGGGGCAATTTTCATTTAAAAATAGAGGATAACGGGCTATTTGTTGCACCAACACATCTAATGTGGAATCCGCTTGTGATTTTATATCAACCAATAAAATTATTGGAAAGGCTTTACCAACTTGAATAGCTTCATTGATAGGTTTTAAATATAAAGATTCGAGCGTATTGGAGAGTTTTATGTCTTTCTCTTCATGCGCCACGTATAGGTTATTATTCACTAAAAGAACATCGGCTTCGATAGATGCCATGTGTGCTTTAAAAGCCGTCTTAAAAGGGTGTTTTTGGGCATAATCGTTGTGAGAATGTCCATTTATGCTTGCATTTAAAGGTTTTTGAGCCCATAATTGGAAAGAAAGTAAAGCGCTAATAATAAGGCTAAAAGCAAATTTCATCGTTCATTTATTTTCAAAAAAATACCACTGAAATATGGTTAATATTCGTATATTTAATCAAAATTACAATTAAAAATCATATTATACTGAGGGGAGCCTCTCTTTTTAAAACCATCTATCATGAGAAATTATCGTGTACATATTTTACTTTTTCTGTTTTTTTTCCCAAAAAACATATACAGCCAGTCTGAATTTACCAATTGGGAAAAAGGCACCTCGCCACAAGAAGTCGGTAATATCATCGCCAATCGTTTTTTAACCGTTCCGCATGGGCATGGTGGCGTCAACGGACATACCTCGACGTCTATCACATATCCTGAGGTTTGTGCGTGGTACGGAGGCTTGACCTTTGCCCAATTGACTAAAAATACGGCATTGCGAGATAGCTTGGTAAAACGCTATGACAAATTGATAAATGAAGAAACGTCTATGATTCCAACGCCCAATCACGTAGATTATACCGTTTTTGGCACTGTTCCGCTTGAAATTGTTTTGCAAATACCGAGTAGAAAAGATGCTCGTGCCTTGGGTGGTTTTATGGCTGATGCGCAATGGGCGCACCCGTTCGATACTATTGGCAATCCGCAATCCATGAAATATTATCAACAAGGCTTGTCGTGGCAAACACGCGTTTGGATTGATGATATGTACATGATTACGATGGTGCAATCACAGGCATATCGGATTTCGAAAAACATGAAATACCTCAACCGAGCAGCCGATGAAATGGTTTTTTATTTAAAAGAAATCCAACGTCCGAATGGTTTGTTTTATCACGCGCCTGATGTGCCTTTCTTTTGGGGACGCGGTAATGGTTGGATGGCAGCAGGGATGGCGGAATTATTGCGTGTTTTACCTAAATCGAATCCTAATTATGGTAAAATCATGGCAGGTTATAAGACGATGATGGAGACGCTTTTACAATACCAAGCGCCCGATGGTATGTGGCATCAATTGATTGACGACCCTCAATCGTGGGCAGAAACTTCTTCAACTGGGATGTTTACATTTGCAATGATTACTGGAGTTAAAAACGGTTGGTTAAATGCTAAAACCTATGCACCAGCTGCCCGAAAAGCATGGTTATCCGTTATAAAGTACATCAATACTGAGGGGGATATAACCAATGTGTGTGAGGGAACAAATAAGAAAAACGACCATCAATATTACCTTGATCGCGCGCGTAGAACGGGCGATAATCACGGGCAAGCACCCATATTATGGTGTGCATCGGCGTTGTTGAGGTAAGTTTAGCATTGAGTTAATCAAACATCCATCAAAGACTTTGAATTATCGGTATAAAACTATTCGTCTCATTCTCAGGCTTCTACACCATAGGTGTTAAGTGATTTCAGGACGATACATTACTAACGATAATTGCAATTATGTAAACTATGTGCCCAATGTGCCTCCTATATAACTAATTTTAACTCATTGAGAATCAGCATGTTACAAAAGGTATTTTATGCTACTTGTTTCAAACGGTCTAATAGTTTTTCGAGTTTTTTAATTTTATCTTGATTGACTTTATTTTTATTGACTACTAACATCTGCTCATTATATTCTGTTTGTTTCAATAACATATTATAAATAATTCTTGCCATTTTGTGTG
>JANMYC010000230.1:0-2626 GCA_031381715.1 Saprospiraceae bacterium | reverse complement strand
GATGCTAATTTTGAGTTTCCTTCGGCTGTGAATGAGAAATTGACCACGCTCGATGTAGTCTATATTTCAGGCGATAATAGGAGTGGGATTACGTTTCCTAAAATTAGTTGGGATAAATTGGCTTTGATTCCCGATGCGGGCGGGCGTTTATTTGTCATCATGCCCGATAATAAAGTGGCTTTGTATTCTGTACCGAAATATTCTCAATTAGAATTTGGTAAATGGCGCGCCTCAAAGACACCCCCTCAGTATATTTTTAAATTAGAGGAAAAAACGAATATTAAAACCGAAGCCGATTTAAAGCGCATTCTTCAGATTTAGTCAATAGTAAGTTTGTTTGTTTTTATGTGAAAAGCGATTACGGGGTTAAACCTGTAATCGCTTTTTTTAATTTTAAAAGGCTCTAAATAATTATTGAATAAGCACTTTAAAAGTGCTAATCGTCTTATTATTTTGAGCCGTGACTAAGAGAATACTTGTACCGTTGTTTGGTATTTGTATAGAGATACCCCCCTCAGTATCAGAGGTGTTTTTTTGATTAAAAACGGTGCGACCCGCAAGATCTGTAACTGATATTTGAACGGACTCATTTGCGCTAAAACCGTCAATTCTTAAATTATTTCCTGCTTTTAAAGCCAAAGTGATGTTGGAATGGGCATTTGAGGAAACAATATTGGAGTAAATGACTTTATTTCCGCTATTAATAAATTTTAAACGGTAGGAAGTTTGTCCAGTTTGAGCGGGCGTATCTTCGTACTCATTTTGATTGTCGTCTATGGTGCTTATGGCTGACCAATCACTTCCAGAGGTGCTTTTTTCAAGTACAGCTTGCACGTTTTCCTCGTTCATACTCCAACGCAGGATATTTACATTGCCATCAAGCCCAAAAGCTGTCCGTTTTATTTCAATTTCACCCGGCATATCGTTTTTAATGATGGAAACTGAGCCATCAATTTTGGAAATTAGGGCATATTTCAGTGTGTTATCCACCGCCTTAAATGGGGTTGGTGAGTTGATTATGCTGATGGGTGTTTTGTTACCAATCCGACCTACTGCCCTAAATGAGAGGAGAATAAATACATCATCATCTTTTAGAGTAATGCCATCTTTACCCGTTGTATTGTACCATAGGAAAGGCAGCGACCCATTTTGCACTTGACGGTTATTGATGCTATATCCCGTTAAAAAATCTTGGTTTGGGACAGAAATGGATTGATATTCCAATAATGCGGGATCAAAATTGATGGTCAATTGTACACCCGACAGATTGGTAAAATCCTTGGCAGAAACTTTGACTTTGACGATTGTGCCTCTCTTTGCGATTTCGTTCGAGATGGTGAAATTTACAGCAAAAGACTGTGCAGATATGAATAAGGATATGATTATTAAGGATAAAATCTTTTTCATTATTTATTGATTTTCGAGTTTAAAAATTAGTTTAAGCAGGAGTTTAAAAATAGGTGATAATTTCTGTATGGCTTAAAATTATGGAAAATACGGAGCGTAGCGTAGAATTTTCTGTAATTTCAAAAGCCGACTTAAAAAAGAAATTATCGGTTATTTTAGCCCAACTACATACAAAGTTTTAACGAGCAGTGCCATTAACATCACCTTCTTTTATACCGATAAAATTGAATTCAATCGGTGATGAAGCCGTTTTGATGGTAAAAGACTGACTCATCGGCTGTGGTTTGGGGAAATTTGGCGCAACCGTCGAAAACTGATAACTGCTTGGAATGAAATTCCATGTATTCCCAGGCAATACAGGTATTTGGCGCAGGATGAATTTACGAATCAGGAGAATATCCATAACATCCACAGTAGAATTATCGGTGTCAACTTCGCTAACGTTGGCTGCCATGAGGTTATAGTTGTTTTCAAAAGGGAAAACATTCAAAATTGACCATGCGATTGTTGCCATATCAAAAGTTGTGACACCATTAAATTGGTCTGAATTGTTCTCAATTTCAATTGTATAAGTCTCGTTCGCATCGAGGTTTGAAAAAGTGTAAACACCATCAGTCATCAGAGTAGAAATAATAGTATTGCCTTTTTTAAGCGTCAATTTGACGTTTCGTACACTGTAACCATTAGGTGTCGTTATTTTTCCAGTTAAAGTTATGTCTCCATCAATTTCTGTTAAAACAGTAGTCGGTAATGCAACATGGGATTTGTCTTTAAATACGGTAGACATGGTTTCGCTCCTTGAAATGGTGCAGAATAGAAGCAAAATGAAGCTGAAAATGCTTGTTTTTGTCATGTTTAGGATTTTAAGTGTTAAAAAATATTCAAGCTTTGTTTTGTGATAAGTTATAACAGGGAGTATAACTTACAAATATGTTTTTGGGGGATTATTTTCAAATTCAAAATTACTATAATTTAAAACAAAAAGCTACGGGTGAAATGTTAATGATCTCAAAAATACTGAGGGGGTACAGATAAAACACCCAATAAAAAAGGAGGCTCATTGAGCCTCCTTTTAATTTATTCTTCTTGATTGCTTTCAGATTCTATATTAAAATAAACATCATCAATGGCAATCTCAATATCTATACTTTTTAATTTTAGACTGCCTGTCGTAACTATCTCGCCAAATTGCCAACGCCCATTTTCATCTTTATAAAAC
>JANMYC010000207.1:0-4478 GCA_031381715.1 Saprospiraceae bacterium | reverse complement strand
CTCCAACTCTTTGATTTTATCCCCATTTTCACCAATAAAAATGCCTTTTGAGCCCAAATTTTTAGCTAAAATAACATCTGTAACCCGGTCTCCTATGACAAAAGAGTTTTTTAAATCATACTTATTTTCATCAAAATACTTCGTCAACATGCCTGTACGGGGCTTGCGCGTTGGCGCATTTTCATGTTCGAATGTAGGGTCAATGTGCACTTCGGCAAATGTAATTCCTTCATTTTCAAATGCTTTGAGCATTTTATCGTGTGGTGGTTGAAAATTTTCGAGGGGATTAGCGGGCGTGCCCAAACCATCTTGATTGGTGACTATGACAAATTCAAAATCCAGTTCCTCCGATATTTTAGTTAAATATTTAAAAACAAAAGGGTAAAATTCTAATTTTTCGAGTGAGTCAACTTGAAAATCCGTAGGTGGTTCTATAATCAAAGTTCCATCTCGGTCAATAAATAATACTTTTTTCATAATTTTAAAAATTTGATAATCAATGGCTTAGATTTTAAATAAAAAAGAATATATCATTTACACCTCATTTTGAAGAGTATTTAAGTGGCAAAGTTACTGAAGTTGCAAAAAAATTACGTTCTTTACAGCCGTTTAATATTTTTTATTTAGTCATCAAACCCATATTTTGGCAGGTATCTACATTCATATACCATTTTGCAAAAAGGCTTGTCACTATTGCAATTTTCACTTTTCTACGTCTTTGCGCCACAAAGACGAGATGCTGAATGCCATTTTAAAAGAAATAGAACTTCAAAAAGATTATCTGGGGGATAGCACAATCGAGACAATTTACTTGGGCGGAGGCACCCCCTCAGTATTATCGTCGCAGGAGCTCAATATTTTATTCAGAAAGATATATTCTAATTTCAGTATTGAAAGTGAGCCCGAAATTACCCTCGAAGCCAATCCGGATGATTTGAGTTCTGACTATTTGAAAAGTTTAAAAAACGATACGCCCATCAATCGCCTAAGTATTGGCATTCAGTCGTTTTCAGAAGAAGACCTCCTTTGGATGAATCGGGCGCACAATGCCATTGAGTCCAGAGCGTGCATTGAATACGCCCAAGATATTGGCTTCGATAATTTAACAATTGACCTCATTTACGGCTCTACGCCTACGAGCGATGAACAATGGATTAAAAATTTGAAGATCGCTTTTGACTACGATATTCCCCACATCTCGTGCTATGCTCTTACCGTAGAGGCCGATACTGCGCTGGATAGTTTTATTAAAAAAGGTAAAACAAAGCCCATAGAGGAAGAAAAATCGGCTCGCCATTTCGAGATTTTGATGGGTGAAATGAAGCGTTTCGGCTATGTTCACTACGAAATCTCGAATTTTGCGCAACAAGGCTGTTTTGCAAAGCATAATTCCAATTATTGGATGGGCGTTCCATATTTAGGTATTGGTCCTTCTGCTCATTCTTATGATGGTACCAATAGGCAATGGAATATTGCCAATAATGCCCATTATATTAAAAATTTGGAGAATAATGAAGTCCCGTTCACACGTGAGGAATTGACAGTGGCTCAACGGTACAATGAATATGTGATGACTACGCTGCGCACTGTCTGGGGATGCGACCCCTCAGTAATTGACCATAAATTCGGTAAAATTTACTTGAAATATTTCAATCAGAAAGTGCTACAATTCATTCAGAATCAAACAGTTATGACTGACGGAAAAAAATATTTCCTCACCGATAAAGGTCGATTGTTAGCGGATAGGATTACGATGGAATTGTTTTATGAATGATTTTACACCAAAATTACTATTTTGCCGGATTGCCCAAAGCCCTATCACGCAGACGTTGAAGAAAAGGAGAAGCAAAAATAAACGACTGCAACTCTTGATTGGGACTTTCTAACACATCTGCCTTATTCCCTTGCCATTCAAGCCTCCCTTCGTGTACAAATATAATGTTATCTCCAATTTCCATCACAGAGTTCATATCGTGGGTATTGATAACCGTGGTGATATTATTTTCAACTGTAATATCCTTGATGAGTTCGTCAATAACAATAGACGTTTTGGGGTCAAGCCCTGAATTCGGCTCATCACAAAAAAGGTATTTTGGCTTGAGCACAATAGCTCTTGCAATACCTACCCTTTTTTGCATCCCCCCCGAAGCTTCAGAAGGATATTTATTATTGGCTCCCACAAGGCTCACCCTTTCAAGACAATAATTTACTCTATCCAGCTTCTCTTTACGGGTCATATTGGTGAACATATCCAAGGGAAAACGAATATTTTGCTCTATAGTCATTGAATCAAATAGCGCCGAGCCTTGAAAAAGCATACCCATTTGCATGCGAATGTTACGCATATCTTGCTTTTCAAGATTGGTAAAATTGATTTTATCGTACCAAATGTTCCCACTTGTCGGGTGAATAAGACCAATAAGGGTTTTGAGCAAGACTGTCTTACCCGCACCACTTCGTCCGATAATGAGATTCGTCTTTCCTGATTCAAAAGTGGTACTGATACCTTTAAGAACCTGAGCCTCACCAAATGTTTTAACAATATTTTCTGCTCGAATCATATCTCTTATTGGGTTAATAATATCGTGATGATATAATCTGCTAAGAGAATAGCAATATCGCTATACACTACTGCATTTGTACTGGCTTGACCTAACTCAATACTGCCTCCTTTTACGTAATATCCTTGATAACATGAGATAGATGTCAATAAAAAAGCATAAGTTATGGCTTTAACGAACATCATAAAAACGTTATAAGGAATAAAAAATGACCTCAAACCTCGTACATAATCGCCATGTGAAAGTAGTTCAGTAGGTACAGTCGATAAATAACCGCCCGTTATACCAATAATCGAAGAAATGGCCACTAATAATGGAATAACAAAGAGTGCAGCAATGATTTTAGGGGTAACGAGATACGCAGCTGTATTCACACCCATGACTTCCATAGCGTCAATATGCTCTTTTTGCCTCATTCCGCCGATTTCTGCTGCCATATTCGAACCTACTTTACCCGCTAAAACCAAGCACGATACCGTAGGAGATAGCTCAATAATACATAAATCACGAACAATGTAACCAATGTAATAACGGGGAACAAGCTGGCCATTGAGCTGATAAGCAAATTGTACAGCTGATACAGCACCAATAAAAACCGAAATCAGCGCGATGATGACCAATGAACCGATGCCAATGTCATTCATCTGACGCATGGTTTCAATCCAGTACATACGGAATTTTTCAGGTCGTGCTATGGCTGTGCGCAACATGGTCAAATAGCGACCAAAATGATAGAAGAATCGGAGTGTTAACACTAATTTATTTTATATGAAACGCGGTTAAAAACAGCGTTATGATTTAGAATTATTGCTTAATCTTATTTAAAAGGTAAAATTACTTTTTTCATTGAAAATAGACTCTTTCATCTCTAAGAATATTTAATTCACTCTTAAAACTATTATAATTCATCTACGTAATCCCTATTAAAATGTTAAAAAAAGCATTCGTTAAAGGTATTATTAAAGTTTTTAAAGCCAAAATTACCCTAAAATACTGAGGGGGTAAAATGCAGTTAGGCATGGCTTTTTCAATAGACTCGCACTAACTATATTTTAAACAAAGAACGAAATCAGATGATTTATAAACGTACCTCTTTTATATTTACATTACTCTTTTACTTCACTTATCAGCTTCCCGCTCAAGATATTCAGAATGACGATGCTACCTCCAATAAAGGAAAAGTGGAGTGGCAATGGCGCATACAAGTAGGTGACAGACCATATGATATCCCCATAAAAGCAGAATTCACAATAAAAAACCAAAGTAATGAGCCATTAATCATTCAAGAAGTACAAACTGCCTGTCATTGTACAATAATAGAATATCCCAAAGAACCCATTGGAAAAGGTATGACCGCTACGATAGTTGCCATTTATGATGCAAAATCTGAGGGGCCTTTTTTCAAAATAATTACGGTGAGGACTAATTTCGATCCTGATCATACAGTTCCTTTGGCTGTCATAGGTAACGTAAAATCAAGGAATCAATAAAAACGTAAAAAAGCGACCTCTATTAAAAGAAGCCGCTTTTCATTTTCTCACAGTCTGTGATTATTCGTAAGTAACGGTTTTTAGTCGTTAACTAAATAACCTAATATAATTGTATGTTACCTGTCTTCAGATAACATAAGGCAAATAGAGTACCAATAGAGGTTAAAGAAAAGTTAAATATGTAATTTGAATTAATTTTCCAATTAATGGACTAATATTAATATCCAATTCACCTTTTCCAATATTCCTTTTTAAAATCTTCTTTTAGGAAAGGTTCGACAGCTTGATAGGGTACGAAAATGGGTTTTACATACCAACCATGATTACCTCTTCCAATAATGTAAAAGCCTTTGGATGTGAAGCCTTCTGAAATATTACAATTCAATTTATCTCCTTTCCATTTAAAATAATTAAGAACAGCTTTGTC
>JANMYC010000204.1:0-4470 GCA_031381715.1 Saprospiraceae bacterium | reverse complement strand
CCACCTAAGCCAGTAACTCGTTTCATGGTAAGTAATTTTTATATTTTCAACTTTAAAAATCAAAATCCCAAGCACTAAAAACTAAGCACCAAGCACAATTTTATACTACCAATCACCACTGGCACCGCCTCCACCGAAATCACCACCACCAAAACCACCGAAGCTGCCGCCATCATCTGAACCGCCGCCGCCGCCACCTCCAAAGCCACCACCACCGCCCCAGAATATCCAACCACCACCGCCACCATTATCGTAATGGCGTTTTCTGTTGGGTCCATAATATGCCGCTCCACGGTTTTTACGATTCGCAATAATGATAAATACTATAATAATGATGATTAAAATGACAAAAAATATCCAAGAGCCATCGCCTGAATCCCCCGGATTTTCGTTCACATATTCACCTTTTACAGTCGAACGAATGGCTTTTATCGCGTTTGAAAATCCTTGATAATATTGTCCAGCCTTGAAACTGGGTGCCATTTCATTTGAAATAATGCGCTTACAAATCACATCAGGCAAAGCGCCTTCTAAGCCATATCCGGGTGAAATATTGATTTTACGGGGTTCAAGTGAAACTATAATTACGACACCGTTATTTTTGGATTTGCTTCCCACGCCCCATTTTCGCCCGATTTCTAAAGCCCAATCTTCGATGGCATAATCGCCGAGTGATTTGATGGTAACAATGGCTATTTGGTTAGAAGAGCTATCATTGTACACCACCAACTCTTTTTCAAGACGGTTTCTATCTTCTATTGACATCAAACCCGCCATATCATTCACCAATTTTTGGGGATAAGGTCGGTCAGGCACTTGAGGTTGCGCCCATGCAATCACGTTGGGTAAAAGCGTGATAATCCATAAAATGATGCTTAAAAATCTATTTTTTAACAATGGAATATATATTTTAATATTCAATTTAATTTTTTTTACTCAAATCTATAAATTCCTCTTTTCGAGCTGGAATTTCTAACTTTTTACATCTATTGGGTACAATAGCGTCCAAAAAGCTTGCCCCGTTTGTGGCATCCAAGAAAAACCACGTTTTACCATTATCATCCGAATTGCCTAAAAGAAAAACTGTAGAACGCATCGCCAACGTATCGCCCAACCGCATAATCATCGTTTGGGATAAAATGCAATTGATGGCACTATCGCACTTTACAAAATTGAAAGGCACACCAAAATCAATAGAATCAATTTTTACTTCTTTTTCGATGGCACTCATTTGTTCTTCCATCATCTTCGCAAAATCATCCATTGTCCCGAACATGGAGACAATTTTAGGATGGTTCAACTCAGCATATCTTTTGTAATCGTGTTCTTTGAAGGTTAACTCTAAATCATTAGCTGTCTCTAAAGCCATATTTTTCCAAAAAGTAGAATCTGCTTGAGCCTTTAAAACGACCACCGCACATACCAGCACCCAACAAAGAATTATATTTTTCATAGATAAATGAATGATTGGTGATGGGTGATGGGTGATTGGTAATGAGTGAAGGGTGATGGGTGATAAATGCCAATTTATATTGTAATCACTTATCAGCCATCATTCATCACCAATTACTCATGTTATTTTCCATAAACAGGCTTATCCGATAATTGATTGCTACCCTCAGTATCATCTGGAAAAAGGTCTTTCAATTTCAAACCGATACTTGTCACCACTTCACAGACCCCCTCAGTAATTGCATCATTTTGGAGGTGATTTTTTAAAATAACTGCCTCTTCTTTCCAAAAACTATTACCCACTTTTTGATGAATACCTTCATCGCCAAATACCGCAAATTTCTTATCCTTTTTAGCAATATAAATCAAAACTGCATTGCGCTCTTTTGTCAAATGCATTTTTAATTTTTTAAAAATTTCTAAAGTCCGTTCATGCGTTGGCTTACTACATAAGCTTTCAACATAAAGGCGTACCTCTCCCGAAGTGCCTTTTTCAGCTTCCCGAATGACGCTCATTATGCGCTTTTCTTCGCTTGTTGTAAAAAATTTAGTTGTCCAAAACATGAGTTTAGTTGTTGGTTATTGGTTATTAATTATCAGTTGTTGGTTATTGATTATTAGTTATTGATTATTTCACGTAAAAAACCAACAACTAATAACCAATAATCAACAACTAAAAAATTATTGTTGCGGCTTGGTATCAAAAGCACCTTTCAAACTTGGCGCTTTTTCTGCACCCGCATCCGATTGGAAAAATCCTTTTTCGTGGAATCCAAAAACGCCCGCAAAAAGATTAGATGGGAATGATTTCACGCTTACATTGTACTCCTGAACTGATTTATTAAAATCGTTACGGGCCACTTTTATGCGGTTTTCGGTACCACTCAAATCCGTTCTCAATTCGCTGAAGGCAGCATTGGTTTTAAGATTTGGATATTGCTCCGAAACGCTCAATAAACGGCTCATTGCCATACCAATTTGACCTTGCGCTTCTTGATATTGCTTGATTTTTTCGGGCGTCAAATCCTTCGCATCCAATTTCATTTGGGTAGCACTTGCACGGGCTTGAACAACACCTTCTAAAACACTTTTCTCAAAATTAGCTTCTCCTTTTACAGCTTCAACGAGGTTCGGAATCAGGTCAGAACGGCGTTGATATTCACTTTGAACATTTGCCCATTTTAAACTTACATTTTGTTCAGTGGACGTCATGCCGTTGTATTTGCACCCGCCATAAAAGAATAAAAGTGCCGCGAAACCAATTAATAATAAAGTTGACTGCTTCATAACTGCTTTGTTTTTAAATTGAATAATTGCATTTTTATAAATATCCAAAATTAATTGGATTGGTTTTGATTGATGTACTATTTACCTCTTTATCATTAGGAATGTTAAAAAACTAAATAACTTTGAACAAATTTAGATAAAAACTTCATACTCCCAATTTTTAAGTAGTATTTCATTTTAAATAGGCGTTTAAAAATAATTGCTGTTTTCTGTGGGGCTGAAAATCACATAAAAGACTCCGCTTTGCTGCGTATTTTATGTAATTTTTAGAACCGACTTAGAAAAGAAAACAGTGATTATTTTAGCCCGACTACTTTTCGCATCAATTTTCATAAAAAACCAAAATCTAAAAATTTAGTTCGCCTTCTTTTTTGCTCATTTTTAAAAGTGGTCTGAGCACATCTAAATCAACGATTAATGGCTTCTTTTTAACGACATAAAAGATTGGGTTCTTCAAGTTAAAAAGATGAAAAATGGGTAAAAAATGTGGCTAATACTGAGGGGGTAATTCCAGAAATTAAAACTTTCTAACGCATTTTATGTTAAAAAACAAAACGTCAATCATAATTATACGAATAGAATTTTATGAATAATAAAGTCAACGATTTTAGGTCACTGCCAACGCACCCGTACAGCATAATGATGTACTTGGTTTTAGCGGGTTTGACCATGATATTTTTAGGTTTATCGGCTGCGTATTTGTACACTCGAGTCACCACTGGAGTAGCACCCATCAAGATTCCTTGGCTCTTTTTAGTCAATACTGGCGTCTTGGCGGGCAGCAGTTGGATGCTTAGGAAAGCAAAATCCTTTTATTTGAAGGATGATACTGAGGGGTATCAACGCGCTTTGTGGGGAACTTTCCTTTTGACTGTTTTATTCATGGTTTTACAATATTTGGCTTGGAAAATGTTGTGGACTGAAAACCCGAACTTGGCTAACGGTAATATGAGGGATTACGTCTGGGCGATTTCAATTATCCACTTTTTTCACATAGTAACGGGTTTACCATTTTTTATTATTTTCCTCGTCACGGCTTATCGTCGAATGAGAGAACCCGTAAGCGTATTGGTGTATTTCAGCGACCCTGTAAAGCAACTTAGATTACGCCTTTTGACGCTTTATTGGCAATTTTTAGATTATTTATGGCTGTATTTGATGTTTTTCTTCTGGGCAAATTATTTTGTGCAGATATAGTTTTTTAAAGAAAATAAAAAGCGGAATCAAGGTATTTGATTCCGCTTTTTAAATTTTTAAAACGTTACACCTATTATCAAACAGTAAAAACGGCTTAAAATGCAGAAAATACTGAGGGGTTATATAACCTCAAAATCTTAAATCTTAAATCTTAAATCTTAAATCTTAAATCTTAAATCTTAAATCTTAAATCTTAAATCTTAAATCTTAAATCTTAAATCTTAAATCTTTTTAATCCAATTCCAAAAGGCTCTTTAATTCCGTGGCTTCCTCGGGTTTCATTTTACCACTTAAAATGAGGCGTAATTCTCTACGCCGAGCAGCTTCATTATACATTTTTTCCTCCTCATTGGATAAAGGAATTACGGGGCAGATGGGTTTAGGCTTACCAGTTTCATCATCAACGGCAACAAAAGTCAAATATGCATGATTACACCTTCTTGGATTTCCAGCTTTCATATCCGCAGCAAAAACCTCTACAACTATTTCTATTGATGTATTAAAAGCCCTTGTCACTGACGCTTCCAAAGTTAC
>JANMYC010000188.1:0-2421 GCA_031381715.1 Saprospiraceae bacterium | reverse complement strand
AAACGGTGGAACAAGTGAGTAAAAAGAAGTTTTTGGAAAGAGAGTTTAAAAAAGTGAAAATCGCGGGCATTTTAAAAAATGTGAAGTAGAAAAAAAGCGAATGATATTTGAACAAATAAGGTCAAATGAAGAGATAAAAGATGTAGAATTTGATTTGATGTACCCCATCAAACTTAAAGATGCGGTTGAATTGCACTTCACGCCCATAGAAGTTGCCAAAACGGCAGCCCGATATTTAGCCCATAAAAAAGGGGTGAAAGTATTGGACATTGGCTCTGGCGCGGGAAAATTTTGCATGATTGGTTCGGCTTGTACTGAGGGGTGTTTTACGGGGATTGAACTTCGAGAATCATTATTTGCTACTGCCCTCCGCATTTCAAAAAGATATAATTTGCTCAATATTGAATTTGTCCACGCCAATATTACGGATATTTCATTCAAAGACTTTGATGCTTTTTATTTTTTTAATGCTTTCTATGAAAACGTAAGCCGATTAGGTGTCGGCAAAATCAATAATGAATTGGATTTGAGCCGAGAATTATATGATACCTACTCTTTTTACGTAAAACAGCAATTGGACAGCATGCCCGTGGGCACCAAATTAGTCACCTATTTCAGCTTTTCAAAAGAGATTCCAGATAGTTATCACCTACAATTTACCGATTTTGACGGAAAACTTAAAATGTGGGAAAAGGTGAGTTGATGTTAATGTATCGTCTATTAGTTTAACCTCTCATCCCCTTAGTATTTAAACGTGAAAATACCTAATTGTCAACCTCATCTCTCCGCCTATTTTACCATTCATACAATCTCACCTACACTTCATACAATAGTTCCAAACTTTAACATTCAAAGTTTTACTTACTGAATTAAATTATAGTATATTTGAAAAAATATTAATATTTATTTCCTCACCTTTAAAATTTAATAAAACATGGTAAAAAAAATCAATTATGTTTTTGCAACTATTTTACTCATTTTGGTAGTAGCTTGCAAAAGGGAACCCCTTGTCAGTTGTAATAGCCCCACTAATGATTTGGCTTTGTCAAGGGAACTAATTATTGGCAAATGGCGAATGAACCGTTCTGTTGTTTTCTTTGATACTTCATTCGTTTGGGTTCCTCCTAAATCGGCTATGATAGATGTGAAATTCACTAAAAAGGGTATTGTTGAATATTATGTAAATGGAAGGCTTCAAGATACATGCCGATACGAGATTAACCCAATGAATAAATACACTCTTTTTCCTCGCGATTCAACTGTAAATGTACTGTGGCTCATCAATCGTAAACGGCTTACAATGTCAAGCGCATTAGAGGATATGGTACCGATTAGAATCTGTACTGATTCTCTTTTTTTGCGCTATGAATCTTTTGCATACCACGGTATAGGTGATAATTATTTTTTCAGATTGGATTAATTTAACACTCATTTTTAACTAAAAATTCACTTAAAATGATTAATTTGCTATCTAATAAACCTTCAATGCGCTTCAATGCGCTTTTAACTTTTAGCTTTATTTTATTTTTTAGTTTTATTTCATATTCTCAAGACTGTGGTAATGATTTTGATTTAAAAAAACTCAAAAAAGATGACCCAGCCCGCTATCAAGAGTTTCTTCGTATTGAAAAACTAACCGAAGAGTATCGAAGAAAAATGGCGAGTAATCCCAATGTTCGCTTAATTGATGAAAACGGTGTTATCACCATCCCGATAGTTTTCCACGTTTTGCATCTTGGTGAAGCTGTTGGTACTGGTACGAATCTATCAGATGCTCGATTGATAGACCAAATCGCTATTTTGAATCAATGCTATTCTCAAACAAATGATCAGGCTCAGATACCACAAGTGTTTCGCAACGTAGCAGGTAATCCTAACTTCAGATTTGTGCTTGCCTGTCGTGACCCTAACGGTAATGTTACAAATGGTATAGTGAGAAAGCAAACTACTAATCAGAGTTTTACTCAAGGATCCCAAAATGCTAAACAAACGTCTTTAGGTGGAGACGATCCTTGGGCTACAGAACGTTATCTAAACGTATGGATTACGCCTAATTTATCCTCAATACGAGGTACATTATTCGGTTATGCCCAATTTCCTGCTTTTTTTGCTCAAAATCCCAATACTGATGGCGTAGTCGTCGTATTTGATGCTTTAGGTATAGGTGCTGGAACAGCTCCAAGCCGAACACAAGGTAGAACATTAGTCCATGAAATTGGTCACTGGCTTAATATAATTCATACATATGACGATGAAAATGGGTGCAATGGAGATGATATGTGTGCGGATACACCACCGCAAGCACAGAGAACAGATAACCAATTGGCTTGTTCAAATATTGTATTTCCAAGAAATGCTAATGTTTGTGCCAACTCCCCACAGGGAGATATGTTTGATAATTTTATGGATAATACTAATGAA
>JANMYC010000178.1:0-1714 GCA_031381715.1 Saprospiraceae bacterium | reverse complement strand
AACAAAAATATTTTGAACAAATAGCAGCAGCGAAGTTTTTGTATATAGGTGTTTGATTGTCAATAATTTAGCAGTCTAATATCTCACATCTATTGTCTAATACCCTTTTATGATTGATTTAAACTATAAAGAATTTGGCTTAGGAGAGCCCGTTATTATCCTTCACGGCTTGTTTGGCACACTGGATAATTGGCAAACCATTGCTAAAAAGCTCAGCGAAGATTACACCGTTTTCATTCTTGACCTCCGAAATCATGGACGCAGCCCACAGACTGATGATGAGTTTACTTACCAGCTGTTAGCCGATGATTTAGCGGAGTTTATGCAAGCTCATTGGATTTATGAAGCACGAATAGTTGGACATTCGATGGGTGGTAAAGCTGCCATGCAATTTGCGCTCAACCATCCCGATTCTGTTAAAAAATTAGCGATTATTGACATAGCACCGAAACAATACCCAAGTGGGCACGAAGAAATATTCGATGCTTTAATGAATTTGGATTTAAGTACGCTTCAAGATAGAAAAGAGGCCGAGGCATATTTGATGGATATATTGAATAACGATTCTGGCACTGTCCAATTCCTATTAAAAAATCTATCCCGCAAAACGGATGCTGAAGGTGGAGGCTTTGAATGGAAAATGAACTTGGATGTTTTGCATCGTGATTATGAGAATATTTTAAAGGCACCAGAGGGATATCCTTTTTTAAAACCAACTGTGTTCATTAGAGGTGGAAAATCAGATTACGTCAAAGACGAAGATATGGCGACGATTCACACCTTTTTCCCTAAAGCAACTTTAGAAACTATTGAAGGTGCAGGGCATTGGGTACACGCTGAAAAGCCAAAAGAACTTTTAGAACATTTGTCCTATTTTTTAAAATAAAACAATTATTTTTTGGAAAATTTAGAAAATAAAATCCTTTTGCCTGACACTGACCCTACTGCGGAGAGTCGGAAAAAGGATCATATTGATTTGGCATTTAAATCCCAAATCAATGCATTGGATAGTAGATTTTACTACGAGCCCCTTTTTGCCGCGCATCCTGCAAAGGGTAGCCTAAAGCCTTTTACCTTTCTCAATCATACTTTTAACGCACCACTTTGGGTGAGTAGCATGACAGGAGGAACAGAAAAAGCGCGTATTATCAATCAAAATCTTGCTCGTGCCTGCAAAGACTTCGGTTTTGGAATGGGTTTAGGGTCTTGCCGACAATTATTGTACTCCGATGATTATTTAGCCGATTTTAATGTAAGGGGTATAATTGGTGACAACCAAGCTTTATATGCTAATTTGGGCATCGCTCAATTGGAGCTTTTAATAGATAGAAAAGAGCTTTTTCTGATTAATAAAATGATGGATAAAATTAGAACAAATGGTCTAATTATCCACGTCAACCCTATGCAGGAGTGGCTACAACCCGAAGGTGACAGATTTCAACGCCCGCCGCTTGAAACCATCGAAACGGTTTTAGAGCATTGTGATTTTCCGATTATTGTCAAAGAAGTTGGCCAAGGATTGGGTTATCATAGCCTCAAGGCTTTATTGCAACTCCCTTTGGAAGCTATAGACTTTGCGGCAGCGGGCGGAACAAGCTTCTCAAAACTCGAATTACTGAGGGGGGGGGAGGCTCGCCAAGAAGCCTATGACTCATTGGCGCATATTGGTCATACGGCTACTGAAATGGTAGATTTCACAAACACAATTGTTGAA
>JANMYC010000159.1:0-3273 GCA_031381715.1 Saprospiraceae bacterium | reverse complement strand
GTCAACACATAAATAAGTGAAATTCGTGTATTAATTGGAGTAATTCGTGTTTCTTGAAAATATGTAGGGTTTCAAAATAAAAATAACTAATTTTTTAAAAATACTGAGGGGGTGTTTTATTGAAAAATACCCACCACATTTTTAACTCGATTTTAAGCATGAAACAATTAATTTGGATATTTGCACTGGTTGCAATCATTTTTAGTGGCGATAGGCTTATTGGCTCATTTATGAAGAAAATAGTTGATGAAAGCCAATTTAGGTATTCCCGATTATATAATTCAACGGAAGATGCTGATATCTTACTCTTGGGTAATTCTCGAGGTTTGACTTTTTTTCAGCCTGAAATAGAGCGCATCACGAGTCGCTCAACTTTCAATTTTTCATACAATGGTATGCCAATGGACTTAGGTAAAGTACTTGTGCAGGACTATCTCGACCATCACAAACAACCCAAAATATTGATTGTAGACGTCACCATGTGCGACCGCCCTCGTCCTGAATTGGTGCGCCATTTTAAAACCTATATGCCTTACTCTGAGCGATTGGATACCCTCATAAGGCAATACAACGAAAAGATTGCCGTGGGAGCTAATTTATTTCATGTTTATGGGTATAATTCCGAAATTTTTCAAAGGTGTTTTTACTACCGCAATAAGTCTGATGAAGATTGGTTACTTGACCGTACCATTTCAAAAAACATGTTGGAGAAAAAAGAATTCAAGGATATTAAAATGCTGATGGATACTTCCATGATTGCGCATTTAAAAGACCTAATTGATTACACAAAATCAAAAGGAATACAAGTTAAATTAGTCGTTTCTCCTTATCTACCTCAGTTTGCAGAAGCCATAAAACCATATTATTTAAGTCCACTAAAGTCATATATTGAAACAAATCTGGGATTGCCTTTACATGATTACTCAACTGCTTTGACAGAATCATCTGAATTTGGTGATTTTCAACATCCCAATAAAAAAGGCAGTATTAAGTATATGAGCATGTTGTATAAAGATGGAAATTTTAATACTGACGCTCCCGCAGATGTAAATTCTGTTGGGCTTATTTCAAAATAGTCGCGTATTAAAATTCGCTATACCCCATCAGTATTTTGTGCTTTTACATAGGGCAAATGTATCAAACTCAGTCTTTTGGTACATTTGCCCTTTATTTTTTAGGGCTCTTGATAAAAATTAAAACACACTCTAAATCACTGGTTTTCAATAAATTGACTGCCTAAACACATTAAATTACGCTTTAAATATATTTTTCATGCCTTAGTTTTAAAAGTGGCAAAACATTTGAGAAGTATTTATAATAAGTAGGCGGACTAATATTAGCGGTTACTTACTTTTCTTTAAATACAGAAAAAAAAACATTTGAAAAAAATCATCTCTTTTACTCTAATTGCTTTATTTGTTGGGATTTGTGGCATGCTGATAGGTGTAGCCATAAGTAAATACGGCATTATAGCAGGCATAGGTATGATGGCATTGCCAATCGGTATTCTATTTGTGGGCTGGATGTTCAGTACGCCACAGATTGGTATCGTTTTAAGTATCATTCTGAGTTTTGTTTCAAATGGTTTGGGGCGATATGTAGAGGGCGTTCCTTGGGGGTTATTAATTGACATCTCTCTGGTCATCGCTTGGCTGTCTTTGCTGTTTCAAAAATTCCGTTTTACAGACTGGTCTCCATTGCGTCATGGCTCAATGATAATGACGACAGTTTGGTTTGCGCTTGTAGCTTTAGAACTCATCAATCCAGATGGGAATGGGCCTGAAGCGTGGTTTTATGCTATGCGTACAGTCGGTTTTTATCAACTCCTCCTTTTTGGATTGATTTTTATGTGTTGGCGCGATGTAAAATACCTTGAATTTTTCCTTAAAATAACCTTTTGGTTCTCAATTGTGGCAGCTATATGGGGCTTGAGGCAAAATATATTTGGCGTTGACGCCGCCGAATATCGATGGCTTTACGTGGGTGGATATGCTGCGCAACACGTACTTTTTGGCGTATTGCGGGTATTTTCGTTTTATAGTGATGCGGGTCAATTTGGAGCTTCTCAAGCCATGTTTGCTATTATGGGTGGGCTTTTGGCGTTATCGCCTGATTTAACTAAAAAGGAACGTATTTTCTATGGCATCGGTGGGCTCTTGACACTCGTTGGTTTTGGTATATCAGGGACACGTGGGGCTGTTGCGGTTATCGGTGCAGGAGCCGTAGTGTATATATTTTTAAGTAAAAATATTAAAGTAATGGTAGTAGGGGGGCTTGTGCTTTTTGGCGCTTATGCTTTCTTGAAATATACTACTATTTTACAAAACGTTGAACAAATACGCCGAATGAGAACATCCATGAACTCAGATGATGCGTCTCTACTCGTTCGACTTGATAATCAAAAAAAATTCGCCCGTTACCTTAAATCAAGACCTATTGGAGGAGGCGTAGGAACGGCAGGATTTTGGGGAAGTAAATTTGGCCCTTACAAAGTTCCAGCCCAAATCGCAACCGACAGCCATTACGTGCGCATATGGGCAGAAACGGGTATAGTGGGTATATGTCTGCATTTATTGATGTACGGTTATTTTATTGGTCAAGGCGGTTATATTATTTGGCATTTAAAAAATATGAACTTAAAAATCAAAGTCGCTTCAATATATTGCGGCACTGTTGGTGTTCTTGCCGCTAATTATGGCAATCAAATAACAAGTCAAACCCCGACGGGTATTCTAATTAGCATCGGAATTCCTTTGATAATGATGTCCCCGTTATTTGAAAAACAATTGGAAGAGCGGGCTAAAGCTAATGAATCCAGTGTGGCTTAATAAGCATGATTAATGGGTATTAAAATATTACTGCGCTATTACTTAAAACATTGACTATCAATAATATATCTCAATATCACTCATCAATTCCGCTCATATAATTTTGAAACGTTACCCCCTCAGTATATTTACTTTTTCTACTAAAATTGTTGAATATCAATTAACATTATCCTTGGGCTCAATACAAAAAAAACCGATGCTGTACACATCGGTTTTATGAAAATTGAAAAGAAGAGACCTTATCAATATATTTTTTCTGTTCTTCGGTAATTGGTTTTATTCTGATACCAATCAATATACTGCACACCATTACTTTCAGCCCATTGATTGAATTTTAAAAATGCACTATTAATAGGCATTTTCTCCGCTGGATAACTGAAAGGTTGAGTGATATTGATAGCCCAAGGCAAGAACTTCTTCGTTTGATAATATTTACCATTACCTG
>JANMYC010000187.1:0-3645 GCA_031381715.1 Saprospiraceae bacterium | reverse complement strand
GACATTTCCAGTAGGGGTCGGTCTGGATAAAAATTTATTATTTGTGTGCGATGCGGGATTAAAAATATTGGATGTGAGCAACCCTTTGAGTATCAAACAACTTCATTTTTAATCCCGCATCGCACACAAATAATAAATTTTTATCCAAACCAACACCCACCGGAAATGTCAAATTTAGAGTATTGATTAAAATGGGTGTTTCAATGTTTTTCACGTTATATACCTGTAATTCATTGGCTCTTGAAAAACCAAAACAGCCTCTTTGACCATTCCGAATGGTGACAAAAGCTAAAGAATCGTTCGCCACAACGGGGTCGCATCCCCAACTATGTGACACCTGACTTTTAAAATTGGCTTTTCCATCTTTATCAATTTCGTACATTATCATACCCGACTGCGAGCCGATGAATAAGCGGTTATTAAACACAAAAATGGTTTCGATAGTATTAAACCATGTAGCGCTCAATTGCTCACCCCTCACGTATCGGGGTTGAGTGGGCTTCGAGACATCGAATGTCTTTAAGCTATCCGCAGTGACTACGTACATCATATTGCCCGCAAAAGTGAAACGGGCTAATGAGCCGCCTGTACCCGTGCCGTCTGCCCCAATTTGTACATCTTTTTGACAGGATAATAGATTTATTATTAAAAAAATGAATAGTATATTTTTCATTTTAAGAAGTTTTAAAAGTGTGGAATCAATAAATGCAAAAAGATACCCCCTCAGTATAAATGTGTATTTTATACCTTTTTAAGGGTTATAGGGTAGTTTTTTAATTAAAAAAACGCCTATCTCCTACATTGAGGATTGTCTAAAATGGATTCTTTCCAGCCAATAACTTTCCCTCTTGAGGAGTCGACACATTCAAAATAGCCGTGGTAATCCACTGGAAATATGCCTTTTCCCCCGTCTGGATATAAATTGGCGATTCGTTGAGTCACTTTAAGGCTATCGATATTACTCAAATCAATCGCCACCAAATCCGTAAAATTATCGGCATAAAGGGTCGTGCCTTTGATAGCAATATCATTGCAACCAAATATGCGAATAAATCTAATTTTTGATGGATTGGTGGAATCTCGATTATCAATCACATGAACGCCTTTGCCTTGTTCGATGGCAAATATGAAACGGTCTTTGTAATAAATTTTAGCTGCCTCGGTCATTATTTTAGGCGGCAACGTTTCAATTTTTTGAAACTCAATGGTTGGCAAGTAAACGGGTTTCATTCCCCGCGAAGTATCATAACCCCAACGTTGACAATCGGTCGCCATTAAAGGCAGGGCTAAAGTCAGCCAAAGTAAACTTTTTAACGGTTTGAAAGATTTTGGAAGCATGGGAAATAGTTTTAATGATTGAATGTTTTATAATGGTAAAAACGAATTGTTACGAAGTACTGCTGCTTTAAGTTCAAAATTAGGCTTTTAATATTTAAAATGCTTGGATAGAGCTTTTCAAGGAGTTATTTTATTTTAAACCCTATGTAAAATTTAAGTCATAAAGGTTTTAGGGTATAACATACGAACTTGAGTACTGTTACATTTGCATATTATTTAGAACGTGAAATTATATCTATTCTATGCTATCTAAGTTTACATATTTATCAATAATGATAATTGTATTAAACGCTGAACTCGCCAAGGGTCAGACCGATAGTGTTATGTTTAGTAGAAGCCTCATCGAATTGGTCATCACAGGTAATTATAAACCTACGGGTATTGATAAGTCTGTGTTGCCTACGCGCAATATTACTTTAGAGAAATTGGCTCCGTTGGGCTTGCAAAATGTGGCGGATGTTTTAAAATATCAAGCCAATATACGCATTCAGCAAGATCCCCTCTTGGGTTCGGGTATATCCATGCAAGGGATTTCGGGTGAGAATGTCAAAATATTGATTGATGGCGTTCCCGTTATTGGTCGTCAAAACGGCAATATCGACCTTTCACAGCTCAATATATATAATGTGGAAAGAATTGAAGTAGTGGAAGGGCCGCTCTCAGTTCAGTACGGTACCAATGCATTGGCAGGAACAATCAATATTATTACTAAAAAAACGCCTAAAAAGACTTTAGATTTTCAAGGCAGCACTTACTTTGAGTCGGCGGGTCATTTCAATGCCAATGGAATGATTGGTTGGCGAGGTGACGACCAAAGCGTAATGGTATCGGGTGGACGTAATTTTTTCAACGGATGGTCAGCAATTGACACTTCTCGTTTTAAAGAATGGAAGCCAAAAATTCAGTATTTCTCTGACCTTGTTTACAATATAAAATTAGGTAAAGCCGCTTTGCGATACTCTGGCAGTTATTTCAATGAATATATATTGAATAGAGGTCGCCCCTTATCGCCGTATTTTGAGAAAGCATTTGATGATCATTTTAATACAACACGGTATTCAAACAGCGTCAATTTTTCATATCCTTTCAAAAATGAGCTAAAAACCAATTTAATTTTCGCTTTTAACGATTACAGAAGGGTAAAAAACACTTATTATAAAGACCTCATAAACGTAAGCGAAGTACTCACAGCTAACCCAAGTGACCAAGACACGACACAGTTCAAACTTGTGTCAGCAAGGGGTACATTGGCTAAAACGGGTAATAAAAAGCTGAATTTTGAAACTGGCTTTGACATTAATGTTGAAAATGCCAATAGCCAACGCATAAAGCAACAACGACAATCCATTGGCGATTATGCGGCATTTGTGAGTGCAGAATGGGCGATTACTGAGGGGGTGACGTTACGCCCTGGTTTAAGGGTTTCGCATAATACTACTTACAATGCTCCATTAGTTCCAAGTCTTCATTTAAAATGGAAACTCAATAATGAATGGACTGCAAGAGCTTCTTACGGTAAAGGTTTCAGAGCACCGAGCCTCAAAGAGCTTTATTTCTACTTCGTGGACATTAACCACAATATAAGAGGTAACGAAAATCTTTTGGCTGAGAATAGCCATAATTTGAATTCTGTTTTCATTTATAAAAAGGTGAAAAACAAAAAAGTTTTCAAATTTGAAGGCAGCGCATTTTATAATGACATCAGAAACCTAATTACCCTCGCTGTACTAAGTGGTAAGCAAAATGAATATGGATACATCAACATCGGTAAATATAAAACGCTCGGCAGTCAAGCATTCGCGGAATATGTAGTGAATAATTTTTCGATTGGAGCGGGTGTGAGTTACACTAATCGCATCAATGTCATTGAAGATAAAAAGTTCGAAGCAGGTAGTTGGGAAGGTCGTTCTAATATTACCTACTCATTACCTCAGTATGATATTGATTTTAACCTGTGGTACAAATATTCGGGTAAGCAAGCAGGATTTGTGTTAGATGAAAGTGGCTTGGTTCAACCTACGTTTTTGGCATCATATCAAATCGCAGACTTCGGTTTTAGTAAAAAAATATTAAAAAAGAAAATAGCGATTTCATCAGGAATTAAGAATTTATTTAATGTAAAAAATATTGATTCACAATTGGTTAGCGGTGCGCACAGTGCAAGTAATGGACTTTCGTCATTAGGCACTGGAAGAAATTTTTACATAAAATGTGAAATTTTTCTTTAAAAGTTTGTTTATCTGAGTTGCAACTTTTATCTTTGCTTCAAGTTAAATAGCTCGCTACTGCAAGCCATACTTATTATCT
>JANMYC010000094.1:0-1663 GCA_031381715.1 Saprospiraceae bacterium | reverse complement strand
GATGACCAAATCCGCATCTTCTTTTTCAATAATGTCGTTAGCCGTTGCGGGCTTTGTAATAAGACCAACTGCGCCTGTCAAAATGCCTGATTGGGTTTTTATCGCCTTTGCAAAAGGAGCTTGATAGCCTTCGGACAATTTACTTTTGTCCACCCAAGAAAAACCACCTGCGGAAGCTGTAATTAAATCTACGCCTGCCAATTTGAGTAATTTAGAAAACTCAATACTATTCTGAATTGTCCAAGCATTTTCATCTTCTACATAATCAACGGCAGAGATTCTTACAAAAAGGGGCATTTCATTCGGGATAACTTGCCGAATAACTTCTACGATTTCAAGTGCTAAACGGGTACGGTTTTCAAAACTACCTCCATACCTATCCGTTCTTTGGTTGATGAGTTTTGATAAAAATTGATGCACCAAATAGCCATGTGCAAAATGCAGTTCAAGGGCATCAAAACCAGCTTTTACAGCTCTCAAAGCGGCATTTTTAAAATCATTTTTTATCTCGTTGATGGCTTCAATGGTTAATGCTTTCGGAACACTCATGCCCGCAAAAGGTGCTACTGCGCTTGAACTGACGGTTTGCCAACCACCTTTATCGAGTTCTAAATAATTAAAACCGTCATTTGGATGCGAGCGGCTTGCTTTACTGCCAAAATGCCCCAATTGCATCGCTGTTTTAGCACCTTGCTCGTGAATAAAAGCATTGATTTGTTGCCATTTTTCGATATGTTCCTCTTTCCACATACCGATATCGTTGTACGTACTTCTGGCTAATTCGTTAATGGATGCGCTTTCAGTGATGATTAAACCAGCACCACCAACTGCACGGCTGCCTAAATGCACCAAATGCCAGTCCGTCGCAAAGCCATCAACCGAACTGTATTGCTGCATCGGCGATACCACAATTCTGTTTTTGAGTGTTACACTTCTTATCGTTAGAGGTGTGAACAAATTTTTATTTTCCATCTTAATGCGTTGTTTTATCGGCGTTCCATTTCAAGAAGCCTCTTGTATTGGTGATAAGAAAAACAAAATTTCCTAATACGATAGCGTAACTATTCAATAAAAGAAAACCGAGTAATATCCACGTAATATTGGCAAGCATAAATAGTGTAAATCCCCATTTGACTTTGTTGCCCAATAATATCATAGCCATTAGACTCAGCAACATGGCTATCCAATCCAAACCGTAATATTTTAATAGGTCTATCATATTTTTAAATTTTAAAAGGATAATTGGCACAAAGCCCTTTAGCATTATTTGTAATTGATGAGGCAAAGGTGCAGGTATTTACCCCCTCAGTATTAGGACGTTTTTCCCTTATCATTACCAATATTTCCCGAATTGAAATTAAACGCTGTGAGGCTTTGGTAAGCTAAATACTTTGAAGAAGTGCTTGTCCCATAGTAAATTGTTTTCTGAGACCTTAAAATTTAGTAATAATAGCAAAAATACTGAGGGGGTATAAAATCACAAATGCTTGACTATCAAACCGATAATCAAGCGTTTGTGCATTTAAAAAGCCATTTATACTGAGGGGTATCCAAGCCCTCTTTTACTTAGGCTGTTCTACCAAATTGCCCTCTTTTGAAATTGCCGCAATATGAAACTTTCCCCATTTTTGAATTTCTTGAATTAAGGGTCTCAACGTTTGCC
>JANMYC010000038.1:0-4869 GCA_031381715.1 Saprospiraceae bacterium | reverse complement strand
AGTGTCATTGCCCAAATCAAATTTTGGCGAGGGTTTATAAGCCACTTGAACGGAATCTGTTGCGCTACAATTAGCGACCGTGGCTTTTACTTTAAATAAACCTGCGCTCACCACCACAAACTCTTGGTTGCGCGAGCCATCTTGCCATTGAAAAGCGGCATTCGGTAAAATAGGTTTGAGCCGTAGCGTTTGACCTTCACAAAGGGTTGTGTCCTTTCCCAAATCAAAACTGCCTGGGTCAACGTAGGCGACGATAACTGAATCCCTTATTTTACAAGCATTTGTACTGACTTCAAGCCAATAAATGCCTGATTTATTGACCAAATACTGAGGGGTAGCCGCACCATCTTGCCATCTGAAATTGGCGCCGTTGATATTGAAATTATAGTTTAAAGTTTGACCAATGCACAATGTTGTGTCTTTTCCCAAGCTAAAAGAAGCACCGCTGACGTAGGCCACTTTGATGGAATCCTCGGCTTTGCACCCTTTTATATTGATTTCGCCCTTATAAGTGCCCGCTTGAGTGACCAAATACTGAGGGGTCGTTTTACCGTCCTGCCATGTGTAAGTGGCGTTGGTAATAGTGGGTAATTTGAGTGTGACGGTTTGATTATTACATAAAACGGTGTCTTTTCCTAAATCAAAAACGGGGGTAATTATTTGCTCAATTTTAACAGTATCCCTAATCACGCAGCTATTGCCGAAGGTAACTTCCGCCCGATATTCGCCGGGGGTTGTGATTGTTATGGAGGACGTTGTTGCGCCTGTGCTCCATCGGTAGGACGCAGTGGTGGAGGCATAGGCTTTTAATTCATAGGTATTGAAATTACAAAATGCCGTGTCAATGCCCAAAAAGCCCGTTTCTTTATAGGATGGTGCGCCTTGGAAAAGCCAACCTGTGTTGGAATTGCCAACATTGGTGGAGTGCGTGCCCGCGTAAAAAGTTAGGCTGCCCTCTGCCTTTTGGTCACTCATTTGAACAAAATCAGCCAATAGTACACCACTATCCATTCGGACACTCGCTTTTTGACCCGATTGAAGGGATTGAAAGCGAATAGATTCGCAGTTATTGCCAATCAATTGAAAATATTTCCGAACAGTTTGGATAGAGTTTGAACCGAAAGAATAAGTCTTACCTGCCGAGCAAATCAAGGAATCACCCACCGTGCTGTACCATATTTCACCGTTACCATAAAAATGTATTTTATTATAGTTAATGGCGGCGTAAAAAGAGATGATTCGGCTGTTAGTTGCCGCCGGATTAGTGAAAATGAGGTTGTATATACTGAGGGGTGCTTTGTTACCGTAATTAAAACCGCCCGTTGTGCTTTCAATTTGGATAGTAGATTTTCCCGCGTCAAATTTTAAATAATCACTGGATATATAAAAAACGTCGGAATTTGTACTGCTTGTAAAACCCGTTGTAATTCTCACGAGTGAATTCTCTAAACGCACAGTCAACGTATCTGATTCTCTATTATAAATACTTACGGAATATTTTAAAGTCATTGGATAGCTTTTCGTGATGAGGCCACCATGATTGATATAAAAATATTGTGATTTAAATTGACTATTCAAGGTGCCTATGCCTCGACCATTAAAGGTAGTTATAAATGGTTCGATTTCTTCCATCTGAACAGTGTAAGCATTGTCACCCATAAAAGTCAAATATGTGCTACTGGGCGCAGTCATGGCAGGGATGAAACGCAAATTACTGTAGATGAAAAGATTATAAAAGTTAAATTGAGGATTAAAACGAGCTCCCGTCCAATCCATACTTTTGCAATTTTGAAGATAACCGTAGTTTATGCCCACTTGATTTTGTACAAAGACTCTTTGTCCCGCAGCTGTGAATGAGTTGGCATCAAAAAATACATCGTCTTCGGGTGTGGGAATGCACGCACCACCCGCACCACCGCTGGCGAGCGACCAATGCAATGGGTCAAACCAATCGCCCGTGCCGCCGACCCAATAAAGCGTTCGGGCATTGTCTTTTCGGATAATCCAACCCGTAACAATTCCGACACCTCTGGCGTTGTTCGCCACCATTTTACCCTCTGCTTTGATATCTTGAATAATGACATTGTTGACCACCACAGAATCCGTATTGGCACTAAAAATAACATCACCGATAGTACCCGTATTTTTACGAATAATAGACTTTGTGGTATTGCAACCTTGAGCCGTCTGGATAACTTTTACTTTTATGGTCGCATTAAGGGGCGTGATAGAACTGTAAGTGGCATCACTGAATGCGTTATCCGAATTTTGAATAAAAATAAGCGTATCAACAGTCACACTTCCTGTTACATAAGTGCGGGCTGAGGTAAACCGTATCTTGTTGAATTTCAAATCCACCTCATTTTTATAGGTATAAAGTGCCTGAATTGCTCCTTTATATGTTAAATTATAAAAAGTCAAAGCACCTTTTCCATCAATCCAAACGGCACCTGATTCAAAATTGGTGGTAATTTCAGAACGACCTGCATCGAGGGTCAAATTATCGGCGAATAGATATATCGAATTAGGGTTTAAATAAGTATTAAAACATTCAATCAAGGAATTGCCAAAAGTCCAACTGCGTTTAAGTTTTGTTTCACTTCTAAAAAACTTACACCGCACGTATTGGTCGTTGGTATTCCATGAGCCTTTATTAAAACGTATCGCCTCACGTGTTCTGAGTTCCCCCCTCAGTATCCAGCCGCCATCACCGTTAAAAAGCACATCATTGAGGAGTTCTTTTCCCTCTGACTGAATAGCTAAATTAAGTAAATCGCCTTCAAAATGCAGTTTTCCGTTGAATTGCCAATCCATCCCAGCTATTAGTGTAAAAGACCCATAAACGTGCAGATTATTGACAGCATCGCCGCCCACGCCGGAACCATTCAGGGAATTATTCCAAGTCATATTTTTACAAAAAGCATCTTCCACGTTTATATTCGCCTTTTGAGCGGCTGCACTGAAAGAATTTTGGTCAAATATAACGTCATCTTTTGACGTGGGCAAACACGCCCCGCCCGCGCCCCCACTTGTGGTTGACCAATGCGCCACATCATCCCAGTTGCCATTTCCTGCAACCCAATAGAGCGTTTGAGCCGTTTTTTCAGTGATGTACCAACCCGTTGTGATGCCTATTTTAACGGAATTATTGGCGGTAAAAGTGCCGCCACCCGTTGAAGCGATATCCTTTAAAGTGACAAAATTCGCCTTAATATTGCCCGTAGAGCTTAAAGTAGCGGGCGCGCCAGCATCCACACTTTTAAGTAAAATAGTGGATGTACAAGTGCCAGTTGCGCTCAAATTGCCAATATTGAAGGTTTTGCTGCTTTCAAATTCATAACTTTTACCGCTTGAAAGTACAAGGTTATTGATGGTCAAGGGATTGGTCAGAATTTTACCGTTTGAGGTAAAACGAGCCGTGCCAACTGTCGTTACTGCGTTCGAATTATTTTGTAAAATACTACTACCTGTTGTTGCTGAAAACCGTATTTCATTAATAAAAACGGGGTTGATTGCCCCTTGATAAGCAAATTCACCCACCCGAACCCACGCAAAAGGCGATGTGCACACAATACTATGAGTGCCCCCCGTTACGGTTTTAGTCCGCCAAGGTTCAATTAAAAAAGTATAAAAATTATAACCCAGCGTGTAGTGAAATGCCCCGCTTAGAGTCATAGTGGAGTTACCCAAATCCAGCGTGCCCGAGGTGCCACAATTTGCAATCACTCGATTGGCATTCACAGCTTTGCTATTGGTTCTGAGAATGCCGTTTTTTAACACCAAATTACTATCTATCGCAATGGCATCTTGAAAAATCCATTCACCGCCTGTATTATCAAAAGTGAGGTTTTTTGAAAATTTTTGACCTGCTGCCGTCAATGTATTGCCAGTTGAAGTTCCTTGAAAAGTGACATCGCCCACGAACTCAAAACGCATACCCGCCACCAATATCATTGAGCCATAAGACACTATGGAGGCAGTGACGGGGCCCCTCAGTATAGGCGTGTTTGAAACGCCCGTCCACGACATATTTTTACAAAAAGCCGTTGAAACGTTGATGGTCACGACTTGGTTGGCAGCATTAAAAGAGTTGGCATCGAAGAAAACATTATCGTTAGCTGTGGGTATCTGCGGGTGTTTTACCGTGCCGCCCGAGGTGGTTGCCCAACGGTCTAATTCTGCCCAATTGCCCGTGCCGCCCACCCAATAGTAATCGGCTGCATAAATTTTAGGCGTACTAAGCAATGAAAATATGAGAAAAAGGATAAAATTGGAGTTAAATAAATGGAGAAATTTGCTATTCATTAGGTTTGTTTTTTCACTAAATTATTCGATTTTTCAAAAATAAGGGAATTTCCATTAAAAATGAAAGAAAATAAAGGAGAAATTGGGTTATTTTTTAAATAAATGACAAAAACAAATAAATTACGTTTGAGCCCACATAGCTTCCCGTGATTCTTTTTAATTTTTTTACAAGTTGAAAATTTGATATTTTAAAATAAAAAAGGTCAAATAAAAGGTGGTGAGATAGTAGTTTTTCAGATTTTTTGTTGAAATTAGCACTTCGAAAATAACGACCACTTTTTTTAAATTTTTAAAAAACATTAATTTTCTAACTCATTCAAAACAAGTAATTTATCATGAAAAAAACACTTTTTATTGTTTTAAGCTTTTTCTCTTTTTTTAGCCTAAAAGCGCAAGTGCAAGACACTAATTATATAAACTTAGTTGAAAGAGCTTTTAAGGAATTAGAATCAAATAATTGTGAGTTGTGTTTGCGAACCTACGAAACTGCTTTTAAGATTTCACAACACAGAATATTAAGTTGTTTAAGACCTTCACTTTGCGCTTTTGAATGTAAAAATGACA
>JANMYC010000037.1:0-4906 GCA_031381715.1 Saprospiraceae bacterium | reverse complement strand
ATGCTAAAATAAATAGTTGGACAAAAATAATCAAGATACTACATTCGTCTTAAGCCAACCAGTAATACTCAATCGAGGTTGAGTGGTTATTAAAACTTCATGCTCTAATTCACTGCTTTTAAAAAAGACACATTTACCATTTTGAGGCGAGATAGTTTGTGTGTGGCCAGTGTGATAAACACATAATTCACCGCCGTCTACCTGCTGCCAATCGTCATTTAAATACATAATCATGGAGTATTCACGGCTTTTATTGTTCCGAAATTGATCCAAATGCCTTTTATAAAAACTGCCTTTTTCATAAAGTGTATAATGAAATTCATAGCCCGTAATACCTGTATAACAAGTGCTGTTTAAATATTCAACGAAACTATCCATCAACTTAAAAAAGCTGTTTTCATGTACGTTATCGTGCTCTCGGTCGAGCCAGTAAATTTTATCACTCCTCGTTAATTTGTCATGTGTTAGACCTGTTTGATTACCCGTGCCCGCTAAAAGGAGTTGTTTTTCAGAATAAAGTGCACTCAAGTTTTCTTTTAAATGAGCCGCTAAAGTTTTACTTAAAAAATCGTCGGCAATGCCTACTTTATCCTTTATAAAACTATCTATTAAACTATCAAAAATGATTTGCAATTGCGTTTAATTGAAATCTAAAATGGCATACAACCATTAGGACAGTAAGGTAGGCGTTAAATTTTTATAAATAGAGCTATTTTAAGGAAAGGACATAACAATCTACTAATCGTCATAATGGAAGCGACACGCTAAAACGATAATGGCATCATTTGTAACTTTATACACTAACCGATGTTCGTGATTGATTCGACGAAACCAAACGTCGGGTCTATTTTTTAAATATTCTGGCTGTCCAAGACCTGTAAATGGAGTTTGCAAAGTATTATCCAAAAGTTGAAAGATTTTCTTTACCAATTTTAGGTCTTGTTTAGACCAGTAAAGTATATCTTCCATTGAATTATTTTCAAAAATAACTTTTCTCATAGGGGAGGAGTCAAAAGAAAAAGGTTAGTGAAAACCTAATTGCTCTTTGAGAGAATCCAGATTTACTTCTGTTAAATTTTCACCTTTATCAGCATTTTCAATGGAATTAAGTAGTCTCTTTTTATTGGTTTCAGTACTGAAAAGATAATCCGTCTCATCCATTTCTTTGGTTTTTTTACCTTTTTGTACTTTTTCAAACTTTATTCCAAGACGAGATAATAACTCCTTAATCAAGGTTTCATCTTTATTATTCTCAACTTCAATGGTGTATATCGTCATTTTTTATAGATTTATATTCAAAATTAAAGGAAATAATTGATATGTCAAATCATGTAGATAGCTATTTTAAAATCTTCGGGCTCGCGCAAGGTCTGTGACCTTGTGTGTGTATATTGGGGTCTTTGACCCAAAGAGTTGCAGTTATTTCGGTCAAAGACCGCTTGATACTCACACAAGGTCACAGACCTTGCGCGAGCGAGAGCTTGATACTCACACAAGGTCACAGACCTTGCGCGAGCGAGAGCTATTTTTTAAAATTTTACTCACCTTTCTTCACAAACACCCCCGAATACTTACTCGTACTTTTTTGGTTTTTATAAACCATTTCACCATTCACCCACACGGCTTCAATGCCCGTTGAGAGAGCCTTGTTATTGCCAATAACGGCATTGTCTTGTACGGTATCTGGATTGAATAAAACCAAATCGGCGAAATTGCCTTTGGCGATAATGCCTCGGTTTTTGATGCCAAGGTGTTCAGCTGTCAAGCCTGTCATTTTATGGATAGCATTTTCGAGTGTCAACAGCTTTTTATCCCGCACATAGCGCGCGAGGACACGGGTAAACGCCCCATATCCGCGCGGATGCCCTTCTGTAGAACCATCAGAACAGATATTGGTGTGCGACCATGCAAGGAAATTCATCACATCAGCATCACTCATTGCTTTACCCATGACCCCCTCAGTAGATTCGGCATTGGGGTTCTTTTTTTCATATTCATCCACCGTTGCGAGAAGATAAAGGAGGGTTTTAGCGGGCGTTTCACTACGCACTTGAGCAATTTCCGTGAGGGATTTACCCGCGTATTGTGGATTCGGTTTGTATCTGACGAGATAAGTACCCGCGGGGTCAACCAAATCCGTTACGGCATATTCGGCACTAATGGGGTTGCTGTAATCATGTTTGGGAAATAAAACCCGCAAAGTAGATTGCCAAAAATCATACGGATAGCAATCAGCCGTGATGTCAATTCCCTCCACGCGAGCCGCTTGAAGTTGCGCTAAAACCTGCTTGGAATAGCCCCATTTGCTTTTAATGGAGACCTTGATATGCGATATTTGAACGGGCATTTTACATTCACGTCCGATATTAATAATTTCATCGAGTGCATCATCAATATCCGTATCCTCGCTGCGAATATGGCTGATGTAACGCCCCCCCTCAGTAGCAGCGACTTTGGCGAGTTGTAAAACCTCGTCACGGCGGCTGTGAAAAGCGGATTCATATTCCAAGCCCGTCGCCAAACCCAGTGAGCCCTTTTCCATTTCCTTTTTTAAAATGTCTTTCATGGCATCCACTTCTTTGGTAGTGGCTTGGCGGAAAAGTGCGCCGCGCAAGCCACCCATGGTTTTTTCACGCAACATGGTATGCCCCGTGTAAGTGGCTATATTGACGGCGATAGGCTTGCTTTTAATACGCTCTTCAATAGTTTCAATCGTATTGCCACCGCCATCTTGACCGACGACAATGGTTGTAATGCCTTGATTCAAAGCGGCAATAGCTTCGGGTTTATCTTGCAATGACCAATCATGGTGGCTGTGGCTGTCGATAAAACCCGGGGACAAAACCTGACCACCCCCCTCAGTATAAGTCTCGTTTTTATACAATTCTAAGTCACCCATTTCGGCGATGCGGTTGTCGCGTATGCGGACGGAAGCTGTATAAGCAGGCGCACCCGTTCCATCCACTAAACGCACGTTGCGAATAAGATGGGTTTGCGGTACTTTATAAGGCTTATCTTCAAGGATATTTTCAATGGCTTTTCGTTGTTCAATATTACCATTATTGCAGAGAATAATCACCGTCTGCTTTTTATCAATATAGCGCACAATCAGGTTTCTAAATCCTACCCAACTGCCCGTGTGACTAATTTTGTTACCGTTTTCACCAATAAACCAACCAAAACCATAATTATATGTCGAGCCATCATTCAGTTTTACGGGTGTCAAAGCTTCTTGAATGGTGCTTTGTTTGACTAATTTTTCAGTGTAGAAAGACTGTTCCCAAGTGAGTAAATCCTCAACCGAAGAATACACATTTCCATCACCAACGATGCCATCAAAGCGCAATAAATCGTCCATTTTCTTTTTACCATCGAGGTATTGAAAGCCGTAGACCCGATTCGCAGGTGAAGAAGGCATCTCCAAAGAGTAGATATAAGTATCTTTTAAACCCAGAGGTTTTGCAATCTTTTCATTAAAAAAAGTAGCTACTCGATAACCCGAAACCCGCTCAATAATGGACGCTAAAAAGGCATAATTGGTATTGCAATACGCCCACTTCTCGCCCGCTTTAAAATCTAAAGCAGGTTTTACATCTTCAAAAAGAGTGACTAAAGCGGCATTTGTAATGGTATCCGTTGAGCCCGTATATCTTAAAACGACATCAAAATATTCAGGCAAGCCCGATGTATGCGTCATTAAATGCCGAATCGTGATGGTATCATAAGGAAAATCGGGCAAGTGCTTTTTGGCAAGATCATCGAATTGGAGTTTACCTTCTTCTTTTAAAATCATAACCATCATCGTAAAAAACTGCTTGGATATGGATGCCAGATTAAATGATGACGATGTTTTTAAAGGCTCATTTGTAGCTATATTGGCGATGCCAAAAGCCTTTTTATACAATATTTGACCGTTCTCAGCAACCAAAGCCGTACCGTTGAACATGTCTCGCTCGTGCAAATATGTCAATGCCGAATCTAAAGTTCTGAGTTTAGAGGTTAACTGAGCCGATAGAATCGTTGAACCTAAAAGAAATATGAGGGCTATTCTTAGTTTTAACATAGTTTTATCTTTTAAAAATGTCAAAATACTGAGGGGTTGGGCGTGAAACAAGAAATAATCTACCCAATTTAGTCATTCTATTTCCTTTACTTCCCGATTCTCGGGATTAAAATCTCCTTAAATAATCCATTATTTCTTCCCGAGAATCGGGACATTGATTAAAGAAAATATAATAACCAACTTGAATAGATTATTTCCTGTTTTACGCCTTACTTGGACGGTAACACAATCTCCTCATTCCAAATATACTTTCCGAACCATTGCCAATTGTGCCACATCGCCGCCAAGCGCTCTTTGGGTTTATTGATGGCGTGCCCAAAGCCTTTATAAACAACGAGTTTTGCTTCCACGCCTACGTCTTGCAAGCCTTGGTACAATTCATACGCATTAGCAATTGGCACTCTTTTATCCAATTCACCGTGCTGAATGAGGGTCGGGGTTTTCGCGTTTTTAATATTGGTCATCGGCGACGTTTTTTCATAAATGGCTTTATCAGACCACGGCGTGCCTTTTAAATATTGGCGGGTAAAAGGATGAATATCCGTACTAACATAGTAAGTCATCCAATTCGAAATACCCGCACCCACTGAAATCGCCTTGAATTTGGTGGAATTGGTGGTCAAAAACGCTGAGATATACCCGCCTTGACTCCAACCCATGGAAGCTACTTTGTCGCCATCAATAATGCCTTTGGATTCCAAATAATGAACGCCCGATAAAACATCCCAAGCGTCACCCACCCCCAAGTTTTTCACGTTGAGTGAACGGAACTTTTCACCATATCCAGCAGACCCCCGATAATTAGGGCTTAAAACCAAAGCCCCTTTTGCGAGCCATTGTGTA
>JANMYC010000033.1:0-1714 GCA_031381715.1 Saprospiraceae bacterium | reverse complement strand
GTAGATTCAGCTGCTGTTAGGGCTGCCAGATTTGTTGGAAGTGGTGTACAAGATTATGATTATGCAGCTTCTACTAATAAGTTAAAAGCAATCGCCACTCAAAAATGGTTGGCATTATGCAACTTTAATGGCTTAGAAGCTTGGGCTGAATACAGAAAAACAGGTTTCCCTGTTACTCCACAAAGTCCTCAAGTAACAGATGCGAGAAGACCAGTAAGGTTGTATTATCCAAGTTCAGAAAAAGGTTCTAATACTGCGAACGTTGCTGCTCAAGGTGCAATTGATCCGTTTGCCAGCCGTTTATTCTGGGATATAGATTAAATGGTTTTTTATCAATAAAATAAGAAAAGCCTTGCCAATAATTATTGTTGTGCAAGGCTTTTCTCTTTCTATTATCCTATTATAGCTTCAAATACTGAGGGGGCTTTCAAAATCTGAAATGCTTCCATAAATTTAGTTGAGCACAATTAGTGAGTTCGGAGGTTTTTTATGTTAAATTTGCACAGTTTAACATAATTCATTGATATTCAATGAGCCTACTTCCGAACTCACTTTTTTAATAGTAAAAAATTAAAATCAATATGCAAATTTGGTTAAAACGAACATTGATTGGCTTGGCAATAGCTGTTTTTCAGTTTTTGTTATTGTGGTATTTCAAATTTTCTTTTTGGGCAATTATATTCTTATTTCTGCTTTTAGGTGGACTGGTGTATCTGCTGGAGCATCGCAACTTTGCTTGGGCTCTTTTAATAGCCACTGTGGTTTTTGGCTTGGGAATGAGCCTTTTTGGTTGGACAATTATGCCAGGTTGGGTGAAACCAGAAGATTATTTCGCAAAATAAAATTAAAATAGGATGAATTCTTTTAAAACAGAAATCCTAAAAGAAGCAGATATAGAGAGTCTTTTGTCGCTTCAAAGAGATAATTTAAAACAAAATCTGGATTCCCAAACCATTGATAGTCAAGGGTTTGTGAGTTTTGTGTATGACCCTGAAACCATCAAAGGAATGATGGCAGAAGAGCCACAAATTATTATAAAAGATGGCGATTTGATTATCGGTTATGCTCTGACTACCACTTTGGCTTTTGGTGAAACGATGGAATTGATGAAGCCTTTGGTTTTGAAAAGTAGAGAATTGCTCCGTAATGGTACCCCCTCAGTACCGAGAGCCGAAATGAGGTATTACATCATGGGGCAAGTCTGTATTAGAAATGGGTATAGAGGTTTAGGCTTATTTGACTTATTGTATCAAGGGCATAAAGAGCATTTATCTGCGCAATACGATTGCGTAGTGACCGAAATCGCAGATGATAATAAACGCTCATTAGCTGCCCACAGGCGAGTCGGTTTTAAAACCATCCATGAATATTTTGATGAAGTAAGCAATAAACATTGGCACATAGTCCTCTGGGATTGGCAATAAAATCACTCACCACCCATCACTCATCACTCATCACTCATTATTTAGCTAATGAATTTCACTAAAGCCCTAATTTGTCTCTTATTTTTTTCCTTATCGATACCCCTCAGTATCCAAGCCCAAAGAAAGAAAAAAGAGAATAAAAATGATGCCTTCACCCGCAGCCGAAAATCACTTGTACCCTTGCCTTTTCACTTTTCAGTATTGGGCTCTTTGAATTTTTATGGAGCAAATTTTGGGGTTGATTATCCACTTAAACTGGTGGAAATGAGGGGATTTATGGGCAGTTTGCA
>JANMYC010000019.1:0-1965 GCA_031381715.1 Saprospiraceae bacterium | reverse complement strand
CCATTCCCCAGATAATATCAATAAAAACGATGGTGATGGGCCAATCTTTTAAAGTTGCTAAATTGGTCAAATCGTAAGTGGCGTAGGTAAAAAAGCCAAATAAAGCCCCCATAATGATGGCTGAACGCAATGAATCCTTTTCAACGGCAGGTAAAATAGCGAATATAAAAACCCCGACAACAAAAAGTAGATAAAAGACAAAAGCCGCTATCCAATTGACATTATCGGAAAGAAAATTGCCCAAGTATTTTTTATAAATATCTTTGGCAACGAAACCGAGCCATGCCATATCGACGATAAAAAATACGGCAAAAGTGAGAAGATAACTGAGAATAAGTTTTGAAATAGGCATTGTGCGTTTTATTTAAAAAAATTGAAATAGCGGAACTGATTGAACAAATATAAGGATAAAAAATCCCCCCCTCAGTATTTGGCGTAAAAAAATCGGGAAAGAGCCTATTTTGATTAGTTGGGCTAAAATAATCATCACTTTTTCTTAAGTCGGCTCTCAAAATTTAATATAATACGCCGCTACGCTCTGTATGATAATAAATTTTAAGCCCGACAAAAAGCGATGATTATTTTTTTACGCCTTCTTAAACATCTTTTACAAATCGAATTTGTTTATATTTGCGCTCTTAAAGTGGCATTGAGGTTTCAGTTTCTTCAAAAGTTATTTTAAAATACTATATAAAATATTGACAATCAAATACATAGATTATGTTTGAAAGTTTAAATGAACGATTAGAATCCGCCTTTAAGGTACTGAAAGGCGAAAACAAATTAACGGAATTAAACATTGCGCAAGCCATAAAAGACATTCGCCGCGCACTCGTGGAGGCGGATGTGAACTATAAAATTGCGAAAGAATTCACGGACAAAATCAAAGATCGTGCAATGGGCACCGAGAACGTTCTGAAAAACGTTCGCCCAGGCGAGTTGATGATTAAAATCGTGAACGATGAATTGACCGAACTCATGGGCGGTCAAACAGCAGGCATTAATCTGAAAGGTACACCGACAGTGATTTTGATTGCCGGTTTGCAAGGTTCGGGTAAAACGACTTTTACGGGTAAATTAGCGCATTTCCTTAAAACTAAGCGCAGCAAACGCCCAATGGTGGTGGCTTGTGACGTCTATCGTCCCGCTGCTATTGAGCAGTTAACAGTGTTGGCAGGACAAGTGGGAGTGCCTATTTTCAAAGATATAGAAAGTAAAAACCCCGTTCAAATTGCCCTTCAAGCTATTGTGGAAGCAAAAAAGCAAGGATGTGATGTGGTGATAGTGGATACGGCAGGTCGTTTGGCAGTGGATGAAGAGATGATGAGCGAAATATCGAAAGTCAAAGACGCTATTTCACCCAACGAAACGCTCTTCGTAGTGGACTCCATGACAGGTCAAGATGCCGTGAATACCGCCAAAGCTTTCAACGACCGCATTAATTTCGACGGTGTGGTGTTGACTAAAATGGACGGTGATACGCGCGGTGGTGCGGCTCTTTCCATCAAATATACCGTTGGAAAGCCCATCAAATTCGTTTCGATGGGTGAAAAAATGGATACCCTCGATGTCTTTTTCCCTGACCGTATGGCTCAGCGGATACTGGGCATGGGTGACATTGTTTCCCTCGTGGAGCGTGCGCAAGAGCAATTTGATGAAGTAGAAGCCAAGCGCATTGAAGCTAAAATCAAGAAAAACAAGTTCGATTACAATGACTTTATGAGCCAAATGGAGCAAATCAAGAAAATGGGTGATATAAAATCCCTCATGAGTATGATTCCGGGCATTGGTAAAGCCATGAAGGATATTGATATTGATAATTCAGCTTATACGAAAATAGAGTGCATTATTCACTCCATGACGCCAAAAGAGCGCGCGAATCCTGAATTGATGAATTTGAGCCGTAAAAAGCGCATTGCACGCGGTTGTGGTAAAACGATAGATGAAATCAATCAGTTCGTGAAG
>JANMYC010000006.1:0-6236 GCA_031381715.1 Saprospiraceae bacterium | reverse complement strand
GGTCAGATTCATTATTGAATTCCTTTTCAAGACGGTCACCTTCAATAATTATGGGCTTTTCTAAAGTGCCCAATGCCTCAATTTTAGCTTTGGGTAAAACGAATATTATCCCGTCTCGATAAGCTGAAGTATCTGGTAAATATGAAATACCGCCGTGAACGTGGATACGCGTGCCGGCTGCAATCCTCAAAGTGCATGAGTCAATGAATAAAACGCCATATATCACATATGGCTTAGGGTCGTTCCAGTTAATGACTGTGTTGGGGTCTCGGGCACTCAATGTAGCAAATCCGCCTTTTCCAAAACGATTTGGAATATAATTGGCATTTTGTCCCCACGCCTCCAAAATTACCTTTTGAGTATTGCCGTTGGTTTCAAAAACTAACTCTTGATCTATTACAAATGGACTTGTACTGAGGGGTGCGTTGGGGTTTACCGTTACTTCAGCAAAAACATATAGACTGTCGTTGGCACCTATTTCAATATCAGAAAAACTTTTTGCGGACACACCATCTACATTTAAATTAAAAATAACGCCTGACTTATTATTCAAAGTGATTTTTGAAATTTTAATAGGCTGACTATTATTATTAAAAACTTTAAAATACCGCGTAGCTGAACCTGCTTGCGTAAAAACAGTATCAAACCTCAAAGTATCGGTAGAGAAATTGAGTTTTGCCGAAGAATCTGTGATGTAATTAGCTTCTTTTCGACAAGCAATTAGGAGAAAAACAAGGCTAAATGCAGCGAGTATCGTTAGTTTAAAATATTTCATAGGTATTTTTTATAGTTGTAGATTCGAATTTTGTTTTATTAAAATTGAACCATAATTTATACGTAAAAAGGCATGCTCAAAAAGAATACAAAATTAAAGCACCCCTCAGTATTTTTTTAATTAAAAATAAAAAATTATTTAATTTTTTGATTTTCAATCATTTAAATAGTTGTCATTTCGTTATCTAAAGAATTTATGACAAAAATCACGCCTTAAAATCAGAAAAGGCTTCACATTTTGTAAAGCCTTTTCTCAATATTTTATTAGTCTTTAGCTAAGATAACTGATTTTTTTTTAGAGAATTATCGCGCTATAGTCACATCTCCTTTATAAACAACTTCTTCACCATCTATGAATTTAATAATGGCAAAAAAGGCAAACACATCGGGTTCTAATCTCCTTCCGTTCCAAGAGCCATCCCACCCTGAATCATCTTTATTTAATGGGATGTTATTCGTTTGGAATACTAAATCGCCCCAACGATTGAACACTTTAAGCTCTTTGATAATTAAAGCAGCTTGATTGCCATAAATAGTGAAATAATCATTGACACCATTATGGTCAATTGGTGAAAATACATTCGGAATATAAATGGGCCTTTTCTTTAAAACCTGCACCAATAACTCGTCAAAAGCAATACAACCGGCACTGTCTTTCACCGTCACTTTATAAACTGTGTTTCTAAGCGGAAAAATAGTCGTTTGAGGGCATGTAGCGCAAGTTATTGTCGAATCTTTAGGTGTCCACGAATAACTCACTAACTTGGATGATGGAACCACGGTAGCTCTTACATCACCTGATAATCCCAATTCAACATCTAAATCAGGTCCCGCACTTACTTGTAACTGAGGGGGTTGTGGTACATCCACCTCAATAGTACTGCGGCAACCCGTAGAATCTCTAACTATCACATTGTACTTTTTTGCTGGTATTTTCAAAAATGCCGAATCCTTTTGAAAACGAACGCCATCAATACTATAGCGATAGGGAGGTGTTCCACCATTACCCGATATCACTAACTCTGCTGTAGAATCACCATAACATTTAGCTGCTTGTAAACGTAGCGTTGTTAATTTTATCTGTGGTGGCTCGATAATACGAACACCCGAGACGGCTTCACATTGATTGCTATCGCTCACGAAAACCGTATAGGCTCCAGCTCTCAAATTGCGAATCGTATCTCCAATATCTCCCCGACTCCAGCCAACGCTATAATTCCCAACGCCGCCCGAAGGATAAGCTATTGCTATCCCATCTGTGCGCCCAAAGCAGGTAATATTGAAAGTATCAACACTCACCGCCATTTTAGGAGGAGCTATTACATCAAAACTATATGCCCCTTTACAGTTATTATCATCTCTGATTTCTACTGTATATTGTCCTTCACCAAGCGCATTTAAGAAGTTATCGGCTGTAAAATTAGGGTTATTATTCCATCTATATCTAAAAGGGGCAACGCCTGTCACAGGGTTTAATTCAATTTTACCATTGTTTTGACCAAAACATTTTGGCGGGGATACAATTCTTTTAGCTGTATCTAACTCCACTTCAAATTGCTTTAAATTAAAAACAAGCGTATCCACGTACATACCAGAAGAATCCGTAACAGCTACTCTATACCTTCCAGGTGAAAGCCCTGTTATAGAATCCCGTGTGGTATAACCCGTATTTTCCCAATTATACCGAATAGGAGCGCGTCCGCAATTTTTTACACTCAAGCGTACCATGCCATCTCTCCCTTGCGTACACGTCGGGCGACGTAGTAAACTATCATACTCAAAAGGTTTTACGTAAATAGAATCCAAGATAGATGTCACTATACATCCTCTATCCGTAGTCACTGTTAAGACAACGGCTTTCCAACCTGCCGTTTTATAAAAAACACGGAAGGGACCAGAACCACTTGCCGAATCAATGGAGGCTGCCGAGCCAAATCGCCACTGTTTTCTCGTTATTTGTCCCAAAGCAAAACTTGAAGCATCTGTAAAGACAACATCTTCCCCCAAACAATATTTCTTATCAACTTTATTAATATTGATTTTAGCTTCAGGTCCCACGAATGTACCCGTTCCACCAAATTCAATAGAAAAACCGTTACCTGTTGTGCTAAAATTATTAATACCCAAAGCATAGCTTCTCCCGGCTACCATGTCTATTGGTCTTAAATAGTTATCGTGAGCAACATTGCCATTACATCCACCTTCTTCGGATACATCATTTGCTCCATCTCTTAATCCTGTTGCACCCATACAACGACGAGCATCTTGAAGTGTAGCTTTTCCTTGCTCTATATAAGGACCAGCAGCCATACATCTTAACAAAGACTTACCTTGACAGGTATTGATATTATTTGGTAATTCATACAAAGCAAAGTCAATATCATCGCCTAAAGGTTGTCTCACACTATCTCCCAAAAAAAAGGGGGTTATCTTGAAGGTCAAAGTGCCATTTGTGGCAGCTGTCCATCTGAACCAAGTTGAAGCCTGTTCTGCATTAGAACCTGAGCTAGATAAACAAGATGCATCATTTAATTCTGTAGGATCACTTCCCGCTCCTCTAAGGTTTCTAACTGAAAAAGGCGATTTATCACATAAAACTGCACCTCTGGGGCAGTCAGCGTCGAGTACCGCTGGTGGATTATAATTACTGACACACAGGCGAAAAGTACCTCGCGTATTATTCGCTCCTTGAACTCTGATGAAATATGTTTCTCCAACGGTTAAAGCGCCTCTTGAAATTTCAAGAGTTCCTGTGGTACTACTAAAACAGCGCAATTCTGAAAAACTTGAACTAAATTGTCCACAAGTACCTGAATACAGGGCAATTTCAGGTCTTGTCATACTTTGACCAAAGACAGATATATTCACCTCAGTTCCCACTGCAACGAATGAAAACCAAACATCATTTCCTGAAATATTACCTTGAAAACAACCCGGTGCAGCAAGCCCAGAAGGCTGTGCCCCTAAACTAGTGTAGTTCTCACAAAAAGTTACACCTCTTTGCAATTTGATAAATACGGCACCTGTGCAGTCGTCATTAACAACTTGTGCGGATATACTCAGTGAAGAGATTGACAACAACATAGCTATACAAAACCGTTGGTAGGTTGACCATAGTTTACATTTATCCCCCCTCAGTATAGTGACAAAAAAAAGAAAAATTCTAAGATAAAAACACCTCATAGTGCTGAACATTTTTACATATTTTATTCAGAATCGGTTTTAGGATTGAAAGGTTTATCGTACAAAAATAAACGCTATAAAAGTAGGAAAATTACTATTACAATTGTTTTTTTTCACATTTCATTAACTCTAAACAGGTATAATAAGCAAATAGCAACAAAATAAAGCCTAATTCCGTTATTTCACCACCATTAATATTTCTTAAATAATTCTACTAAATGTACTTTTACATTTTTATAATCTATTATAAAACCTTTTCACAATAAATGAAATTTACGGATTACCCATACAAAAGACCAAATCTAAAACGCGTTTCTAAAAATTTTGAAACCCTTATCAAAACATTTAGCGAAGCTCAGAATTTGGAAGACGCAGAATCTGCACTCACAAAAATCAATCGAATCAGGCGTGATTTTACATCAATGGCTTCTATTGGTCAGATTAGACACACCATCGATACCCGCGATGCTTTTTATGATTCAGAAAATCAATTTTTTGATGCCAATGCACCCGCTTTTGATTCGTTGGTAACTGAATTTTATAAAAAACTCATCATTTCGCCATTTCGCCCTCAGTTACAATCTAAATGGGGCGACCAGCTTTTTACGATTGCTGAGTTGGCAATAAAAACCATCGAGCCGACTATTTTACATCTTTTACAAGAAGAAAATAAATTGGCGAGTGAATATGTAAAGGTAAAAGCAGGCGCTCAAATAGAATATGGAGGGAACACTTACAACCTTTCTTCCATAATTCCTTTAGAAACCGACTCCAATAGAAATACCCGAATAGGCGCAAGCGCTGCCAAGTGGGATTTTTTTGCTGAGAATGCTGAGCAGGTTGAAAAAATATTTGATGACCTTGTAAAAGTACGTCATAAAATAGCTTTAGAATTGGGCTATAAGAATTTTGTCCAATTGGGTTATGCCCGCATGTTGCGCTCGGATTATAATGCCGAGATGGTGGCTAATTTCAGAAAGCAAGTGCGGGATTTTATAGTCCCTATCTCCACGCGCCTTTACGAACGCCAACGCTTGCGTTTAGGATTGGATAAATTGAATTTTTACGACGAAAACTATAGTTTTAAGTCAGGAAATGCCAAACCAAAAGGCACTCCAGAGGAAATACTGAGGGGGGCAGATACGATGTACTCGGAACTATCAAAAGATACAGATATATTTTTCCAGTTTTTAAGAGATAATGATTTGATGGATTTGGTAGCTAAGGACGGTAAGGCAACCGGCGGGTATTGCACATTTGTTGGAAAATATAAAGCACCCTATATTTTCTCAAATTTTAACGGTACAAGTGGCGATATTGATGTACTGACCCACGAAGCAGGGCACGCTTTCCAAGTATTTTCAAGTAGAGATACACCTATTACCGAATACCATTGGCCCACTTATGAAGCCTGTGAAATACACTCAATGAGCATGGAGTTTTTTACGTGGCCTTGGATGCAATTATTTTTTGCGGAGGATACCGAAAAATATCATTTTTCGCATCTTTCATCTGCTTTGCAATTCCTACCTTATGGTGTAGCTGTTGATGAATTTCAACATTATATCTATGAAAACCCTGATGCTACTTCGACAGAACGGAATCAAAAATGGCGCGATATTGAAAAAATATACCTTCCGCACCGCCAATATGATGGCAATCAATTCCTTGAAAACGGTGGTTTTTGGCAGAAACAAGGGCATATTTTTAGTACGCCTTTTTACTATATCGATTATACTTTAGCTCAAATTTGCGCTTTTCAATTTTGGAAAAAAGATAGAGAAAATCATGCAGACGCATGGGCAGATTATGTTCGCCTTTGTAAAACAGGTGGCAGTCAATCTTTTTTAAAATTAGTGAAATTAGCCAACCTGCGTTCACCTTTTGAGGATGGTTGCATTGAGTCAGTGATAGGTGAAATCACTAAATGGTTAGAGAGTATTGATGATAGCAAATTTTAAGATGCGCTTTCATACAAAAAATAAAACGCTTGACTTATTGAATGAGTCAAGCGTTTTTGTTATATTGCTCTATGTTTTAATAATATTATCTTCGTTTTACTTTTAAAAAATAGAAAGATATGAAAATTACCTCCCAATGGTACCCCCTCAGTATAGCGAGCTTTTTAAGCATTATTCTCTTAAATAGCTGTGGTTTTTCTGCCGATATAATGACAAGAGAACAGTTGCGCCAATTAACGCCCAGCCAAGCTTTACAGCGATTAGTAGAAGGAAACGCTCGTTTTACAAAAAACAATATGAAAACATATCGTTTGGACG
>JANMYC010000175.1:0-9915 GCA_031381715.1 Saprospiraceae bacterium | reverse complement strand
AAAATAAATGAAATTATGGCTAACATCATCTCGCAAGGTCAAATCAGCCCGTATCTGATTGGACGGCAATCCTTTATTCCTTATTTACAACCTTCTGACGCAGTTCGGTTATACGCCGATAATAACCTTCTGGGTATTATTCAAAGGCGATTAGGTAATACCGCTTTCGATGCATTCAATCCATATAAAACCGTTGATAGCCCTTTAAAAAACAAGGAAAAAGATGGTCAATGGCTGAAAAGAGTCAATATTGTGGGCATAAATGTCCGCACCATTCACAATTTTTGGAACGTTGTAAAATATGCCCTCACGCTTTCGGAAGCACAATCAGTCGTTCATTTATTGCCCATTTGGGAGCCGGGGGTGGTAGCGAGCCTTTATGGAATGAGCACTTGGAATATCAATCCCGAATTTTTCAGCGGCGAATTGAAGCAGCTTATGCCTCATTTGGATACCGTTGAAAAACAACTTAAAGTAGTTATCAATATTTTACATGGCATGGGTAAGACCGTAGGCATGGATGTCATTCCGCATACCGACAGATATTCCGAGCAAGTACTCGCCAACCCTCAAAATTTTGAATGGTTACAACGCATTGATTTTAAAATAGTTAGACATGATAATAATTTGCATGAGGCTGTTCAAGAGCTTATTTTTAATTTTTTGAAAAAAAGAACGCCTGATACTGAGGGGGTAGAACGCTCGCTTGAATTCAACGACCCAAAAGACTTTTTTGAAAACACGACCGAAGCGGAAAGGCTTAAAATACTTTTTGGCGAACCTCATGATTACAGTGGTCGCCTTCAAAAGCGAGAAGAATTAATTCAATACCTTTATGACCATCATTTTGAAAGTGTACCGGCTACTATGGGTCCGCCCTATCGTGGAATCAAAGTAGATGAAAATGCCGAAGCTGTGATTGATGAAAAGAGGCGTGAATGGCGTGATTACATAATTACAAAACCTGAAAAATTCAGCCGCGTTTTTGGACCATTGACTCGCTATAAATTGTATGAAAACAAGGATAATAATGCTGATTGGGTGGTGGATTTCACGAAACCTATCCCCTCAGTATGGGATTATGTAGCGCAGCATTACGCACATGTACAAGAAGAATTTAACTTCGATTTTATGCGGGGCGACATGGCACACGTACAAATGCGCGCCAAAGGAGTTCCTAAAAAACGGGATGAATACTATGATATTTTAGGTTTTATTAAAAATCATATTGCTCAAAAAGTGCCTTACTTCGGCTCTTTCGCCGAAACTTTTCTCGCTCCCGCTGGTGAAATGGCTTATGGTGACGAGGTCGAACATCTTGAAGCTTGTGAGGCGGATTCTACTTTGGGGGATTTGCAGAGTATGGTGGTGGGTTCACCTCGTTTTTTAAGTGAGTTCCGCAGGTATCTTGATATTTTATACACTAAAAAAGTTGCCCCAAGTTTTACCATCATGACAGCGGATAAAGATGACCCCCGCTTTGATGAATTTTATGTAAAAGGCAATGAAGCCCGCCTTTTCATTGGGCTTTTTTTAACGGATATGCCCAGCTATATGGGTATGGGTTTTGAGCAACGTGATACGCATCTCGCCCCTGCACCCAATGAGCATTACACCAAACTGTATGTTTTCAAAATTGATGAAGGTGAAAAAGCCACGCACGGCGATTACGTGTGGGGCAGCAATAAAACGCTTTTTACTAATTTAGAAAAGATAAAATTATACGCTGAAAAAGTTTTAAAAAAAATACAAGATGCCGATAGTCAATGGCTTATTATGCCCAGTGAAACAGATAAGGTTATCGCTTGGACACAAAAAGATACCTCCCGACCCCGAGTACTCGGGGGGGCAAGCTCTGAGTATTTATTCATAGTGAACTTGGATATTGACAATGATTTTAAAAACGTTAAAATACCTGCCAATTTTACTGCTAATAATGAAAAATTGCACTTTGATTTTTCAACTATAAAAGACGCTGATTATGGCTTTAATTTCAATAAAAATAATATTATTTTAAATGAAATGAAAGCTGGAGAAGGTAGAGCATACAAACTTTAAAAGGCATAAAAAATGGTTGGTAAATTTACATTTTACCAACCATTTTTGTCCTTCCTAAAGCTTATTCTGTTTCGAAATGCAATTCACTTTTAAGACCTGCATTCTGTTTAAAAGCCAATATTTCATTCCGATATTCATTGATTTGCAGCTCTTTTTCTTCATCTGTCCACCAATAAGCTTCTTGTAAAAGAGTTGCGGCTATTGGAATTGCCTCTAAAGTTCTATCCCAATCCATCAACTCCAAGCCCAATCGCCTCGCAAATAAGTCTTTTAAGGTATAACCCATTTCATAAACGGCAGCATACACTATTTCTGCCCTCAGAATAGGTGAGCCTTCAATGACAGGCATCCGCAAAGAGCCATCTTTCCAAATAAGAGTCAATATTTTCAAGGCATCAGTACCGTATTTTAAACTCAAACGGTGAGCGATGTATTCTTGAATTTTAAAACGCTTCATGAGTTCCTTGTGATAATCTGGTGTCCAACCCTCAGCCCCTACCAAAAGTTGCTCTTCGGTTTTACAAGCTGAAACACTACCCCTCAGTATTTCCTCGCATTTATCGATGGTATCCTTAGCCATGAGTCGATAAGTCGTCCATTTACCGCCCATAATACTCACCAAACCGCTTTTTTTATCTACTTCTACCTCATGGTCTCTGACGAGGCTTTTAGTATCTGCACTCAAATCCGCTTGTAATAGAGGGCGCAAACCTCCAAAACCACTCCGCACTTGGTCAACAGTAACGGGTTTGCTCAAATATCTATTTACATATTTTAATAAATATTCTGTATCGTCTTTACTTACAGTTACTTCATTTTCAGTCAATTCACACTCATCGTCAGTAGTACCGACAAGGATACGATTTTGCCATGGAATGATAAAAATAACGCGTCCATCGTCCGTTTTTGGAACCAATATAGCCGTATTGGGGCTTATCACATCTCGAGGAAGCACCAAATGCACGCCTTTACTCACCCGCATGCGGGGTAATACTGAGGGGGTAGCCATTTGGCGAACGTGATCTGAAAAGGGACCTGTGGCATTGATGAATATTTTAGCTTTTACTTTATATTGCTCGCCTTTTCCTTTTAAAGAATCCTGAATATTTAAAGCACATAATTGTCCGTTTTCATCTTTATCAAACCCCAAAACATCCATGTGATTCACCAAATTTGCACCATTTTCAGCGGCTGTTTTAGCCAATGAAATGGTATAACGGGCGTCATCAAACTGCCCATCATAGTACAAAACTGCCGAATTGAGTTTTTTAGTATTGATTTGAGGTACCCTCGCCACCGCTTCTTTTTTTGAAAGCCAATCACTCGGAGCAAGGTTCGTCTTACCTGCCAATAAATCGTAGATTTTTAAACCAATAGCATAATAAGCGCCTTCAATCCAAGTGGAACAAGGCGTCAGAAGTGCTAATGGATGAGCCAAGTGCGGTGCATTTTTTATGAGTGTACGCCTTTCTTTTAAAGCCTTATACACCATGCGAAACTGCTCCATATCCAGTTTTTTAACCGCTTGCTCAAGATACCGAACACCACCGTGAAAAAGTTTAGTAGATTTAGAAGAAGTTGCCGAGGCAAAGTCATTTTTTTCTATCAACACAGTTTTCAGACCACGCAATGTAGCATCAAGAGCGCAGCCTACGCCCGTAGCCCCTCCTCCGATGATACATACATCAAACTCTTCTGATTCTATTTGAGAGAGGTTTTTTAGTCGGTTCATATCTCTTGAATTACATTATGATTTGGTGGATATTCTAATTTTTTACGGCGAAAACAATATTAACGTAAAAAAACAGCTTATTGTTCGCATTTAAAATATTCTAAAACCCAGGTAAATACTCTGTATCGTCTTTACTATTGGGCTTTTTATTAGGTTTATTTTTATCAATTTTATTACCTGGCGAAACAGATTGCGGCTCATTAGAATTGATAATATTTCCCCCCGCAACATCCGATGACATTGAATTATCAATGGTTTGGATATTAGAATCAAAAATTCTGACCAATGCCGCTTGAACGAGTTTTTTCCTATTTTCACTTTCTGAAAAAGCATTTTTCACGCCCGCTTTGTCAGATGAATATTGAAATTTATCAATATTACCGCTGATATTGTAATAAAGATTAAATAAACCATTGCGTTGGTCAGCTTGCGGGTCGAGACGCGGATTAAAAATTTTAAAACGACTCATTAGTACTTGACCAGCATTCAGCACAATATTATAATCAATATCCTGATTAAAAGTATGATTTCCTGATATTTGCATATTCAATGCATTGGACTGAATAAACATAACAGGAATATGAATTGTCTGTTTATAAATTTCAAATTGATTTTGCAGATTATAGAATTTAATCTTTTTTAAATCCTGCACTTTAATATAAGTTGAAAAGCTTTCCAACATTTTGAAGCCCACCAATTCACCATCTGAAATATTTAAATCAGATAAAACGTGCAATTTATCCATTAAAAAATTGAAACCTTCATCCCAATAAGCATTAATCGCCATTCGAGAGGTCAATCTACCACTAATATTGTCATTTTTCAAAACAGATTGCCCGAAATTATTGCATTGCCTAAAGAACTCGGTAATGTCAATCTTATTGGTGGTCAGTTTAGTAAAAAGATGCGGACGATAGCCCAATTCTAACTTACCGTCCAATAACCAACTTCCATCCATTGCAACAGCGGAGCCCTTTAATAACATATCATTGCCCGTAAAATCAATATTTCCCTTAAAACTTCTGCCATTTATTTTATCATAAATAAAGCTCTTGATATTGGACTCAAAACGCCCTTTCATGCGATTCAGTATTGGGAATTGCTTTCGATACTGAGGGATTGGCAAACCTTTCGCGGCGTAATAATAGGATTGCGGGATAACTTTTTGGGGCTTTGGCTTAGCAATTGCCATTATTCTCCCTACATCAATGATATCAGCATCAAGCCTTGCATCCACAACTAAATCAGTCTGTTGAGTAGAATCCGACAATAAAACGGGCAGCCAATTAGAGAAATTACCTGTAAAAGTAACATTACTGCCAGCACCACGAATATTAAAATTATTGACGTTAATGGCGTTATTATTAAAATCAAGTACGCCATTTATGGCAATAGGCTCATTATTTATTTTTAAATTGGCATTTTCCAGAGCTATTTCACCCGACGCTTTTATGGTTTGTAAAGTTTTGATACTTGTCATATCATTGTACTTGCCATTCACTTGAAGGGCATTGCAGCGCATAATGCCTGCTCCATCCGTCACTTTTGGGTTATTCAAAAGCCCAAAAGCCAATCCCAATGGCAAAGAGCCATTCATAGCAAAAGATACTGAGGGGTCTTTCAGGTTAACCATTCGGAGTTGCATCTGAAGCGGATTTCCCGCAAATAATGCATTGCAATTAGTAATTTCTAAAAAAGATTTTTTATTATCATAAACAGCATCAAATGATACTTTTTCAAAAGCCTGTTTGAGCGTAGGGCTTGCTATTCTACCATTTTTAAAATGGATAATTGACTGAATATCAGGAGTTTGATTTTTATTGGATAAACCTTTCACTGTTGCATTAATCGCAAAATTTCCACTCGACTGAAAGTCTTTAAAATAGCTCGAATACTGAGGGGGTAGCAGCTGGAGCAAATTTGAAATGTTGCCCTCCTTATTTTGAATAGCTAAATTGAAAAAAGTCCCTTTTTGAGGAACACTTTGAACCAAGCCTTTTATTTGTAGTGGCAGAGACGCCACAGTCATCGAAACGTTTTGTAATTGATAGATATTTTTTATCATATCAACGGCTATCTGGACATCATAAGTAACAGGTTTATTATTGAGGTATTTTTGACCTTGATTATCAAAGTAAGCTACATTCATATCAGCCTTACTGCTCAATGTAAAATTCTTTGAGCCGAATTTGCCCGATACCAAAGCATTTTTTAAGGTTAAATCAGCATTTTGTTTATCCTGTGCATTCATATAGATGAAACGCACATTTTGGAGTTTGGCTTTATCTATAGACAGCGAAACCGAAGAGCTCTTTTTATCCTCGGAAGGTTTTACGATATCAAAATTGGTTTTACCTCTATTATCCGTTTTTAAAACAAGAATCCCATCTCTAATCACGACAGAACTGATGGTAATATTATCACTGAACACACTAAAAAGACTAAATTCTAAAGCAAGAACCCTGGCTTTTAGCAGTTGCCCACCAAAAGCATCATTTAAAAACACACCCTCTAACTGAGCCGAAGCTCTCGGAAAACCACTAATTAAAGATATACTGAAATCTTGTACGCTCAATTTCGTTTTCAACTGCTTATTTGCTTCTTTGACCACCATAGCGCCTATTTTATCCTCCATTATACCCGTTGCAATAATAAGCAATGAAAAAAGTAATACTACAGTGAGCGCACTCATTATAAGTATTTTTTTTATTTTTCCCCATGAGCCTTGATTCTTAGGTTTAGGTGGCGGAGTATAAGGACGAAGCGGATCGTCATGATTCAATATTGGAGGCAACGGTTGCATTTCACAGTATTTTACCTCAAAATTAGCGAAAAGACACGTAAGGAACAAGGAAAAATACAAATCACTCCCTCCAAGATTTTTTTTACGCTTTTTTTAATAAAAAATTTGCAATTTTTAAAAAGGGGTGTATCTTTGCACCGCCTTAGAAAAAAGGCTATTAAAAACAAAGGGAGTTTAGCTCAGCTGGTTCAGAGCATCTGCCTTACAAGCAGAGGGTCGGCGGTTCGAACCCGTCAACTCCCACAAAGGTCTTCAGAATTGAAGGCCTTTTTTTGTTTTTAAAAAGTAGCAAAGACCAATTTTATTTACGATTCAAAGTTTACAAACATCGAGAAAAGCTTAAGTAATATTTACTTTTAAAATGCTCTTGAATGCTTAAATCCATGTATAAATGCCATAATCGGCAACAATTTAGCTCTCCTTGTTATTACATGCCTAAATAATATCAGAAGGTTATCAGACAATGCACGAAATAATCTCCTAATTTTGTAGTTTTAATTATCAATAAAATAATTGATAGCGTGCAAAAACATTTATACCTTTTATTTATTTGTTTATTTGCCTTTCCAATATTGGTGAGCAGCCAAAATAAAACGAGCGTTAGTGGTCATGTGATTGACGCCAAAACTGGTGAACCTTTGGTCTATGTAAGTGTGCAATTTAATGGTGGAACAATTGGTGTTTCGAGCGATAATTATGGGCGTTTTTTATTGGAAAAGGCAGGCGACGCCAGCTCGATAAAAGTTTCTTACATTGGATATGAAACGCAAATAATTACCGTAAAATCAAAGGAACGCACCGAATTAACCGTAAAACTGAATGCAACCGCCGCTCTTCTCAAAGAAATAACTATCAAACCTCAGAAATACAGTAAAAAAAATAATCCAGCCGTGGATTTGGTGCATCAAGTCTTCTTACACAAAGACCAGAATCGAAAAGAAGGTCTTCCTTTTTATGAATTGGATATCCACGAAAAGTTGCGTTTTGACCTTAATGGTGTGACCGATAAATACAGGAAAAAATGGTATTTCCGCCGTTTTCAATATGCCTTTACTTTTTGCGATACCAACCCAGTCAACAAACGGGTGAAACTGCCTTTCTTTTTTCGGGAGCGTTTGCTCACATCCTATTATCGACGCAATCCGTTTACTAAAAAAGATAAACTATGGGCAGAACGTCAAACGACTTTTGATGATGATTACAATATGGATAGGCGGGGCGTTTCCAATTACCTCAATACAATGTCTGCTGATATTGATATTTATGAACCTACTATTACGCTCCTCGATAAACAATTTATTGGTCCGCTTTCCTCGGCAGCTACTGCATTCTATAAATTTTATATCACAGATACCATAACCATTGATAGCCAGCGTTTTGCCTCACTTTTCTTTGCGCCGCATAATAAAAATGACCTCGCTTTCATTGGCACAATGCTCGTGGCTTTGGATAGTACCTACGCCGTAAAAAGTGTGGATATGGGCATTTCAAAAGACATCAACTTGAATTGGGTAAGGGATATAAAAATTAAGCAAAATTTTGAATTTACGACCGACTCCAACGCCCGCCGTTTGCTGTTGCGGCGAGATGAATTGGTGTTTGATTTAACTATATTGAAAAATTTAGATGGACGCAGTTTGTTGGTAACAAAGAAAAATGTCTATCAAAAATATATCCTCAATCAACCCAAGCCCGATACATTTTATAAAGGAAAAGTGCTACTCCTGCGAGACACAGGCAAGTTGGAACGTACCCCTCAGTATTGGGAACAAAATCGCATAGATAGCTTGACGCTGGTTGAAAATAACATCAAAACAATGGTGGATAGCTTAAAATCTACTAAAATCATGAAAGCCTTGACCTATGTCAGCACCATTATGGCGTCCGGATATGCCAATTTGGGACTGGTACAAGTGGGAAGTTTAAGTGGTTTTCTGCGTTTCAATGGTGTGGAAGGTACACGTTATCAATTGGCTGTACGCACTAACGACCGCCATTTTAATAAATTTAGAATCCGAACTTATGCGGGATATGGCACATTGGACAAAGATTGGAAATATGGCATCAGTACCAGCGTGGCTTTGAATGGTACACGCCCTGGGCGTTTCCCCCTAAATCAATTGTCTGCTTCTTATGAGCGTGATTTATACGTGCCCGGATTGGGTCGCAGCTACGACCAAACTATTATTAACTCCTTTCAAACCAGTGCCAACAACCGCTTGTTATTACACCGTATAGTCAAGTCAGATTATTCAAGAGAATACAGCAATGGTTTAAGTTTTACCATCGGTGGCACTTGGAAAAATATCAGTGAAGCAGGCATTGCTGTTGAAGGACAAAATATTGATAATCAAACCATTACAACAGAGTTAAGTACATCCTTACGATTTGCGCCCAATGAAAAATTTTATCAAAACAATGACGATAGAATACCGATTCGCACTAAATTTCCCGTTTTTTCATTGCAATATCGGGCAGGTTTGAAAAACGTTTTAGGGGGAGAGTATGCCTACCAAAGGGTCAGTTTACGCACGGATAAAACGTTTTATGTTGCGCCATTTGGTAAATCTCGATGGAGTTTAGAAGGCGGTGCCGTGTTGGGTAAAGTGTCTTATACTTTGCTTGAAATCCACAGAGCCAACCAATCGTATTTTTTTATGAATAACTCGTTTAGCTTGATGAATTATTTGGAATTTGTCAGCGATCGTTATGCTGTGTTGCATATCAACCACGATTTTGAAGGTATTTTACTCAATCGCTTACCGTTGATAAAAAAACTGCACTGGCGTGAAGCTTTCACATTCAAGGCGTTGTACGGTGCTTTAACCGAAAAAAATAAACCTACTGTCACTAATGGCTTACTCCCATTCCCAACAGGTGCCAATAACCAACCTTTAACTCAACCCCTCAATAAAACGCCTTACTTGGAACTTGGTGCTGGCGTTGGTAATATTTTTGGCTTTATGCGCGTGGATTATATCTGGCGACTGACTTATAAAAACCTGCCTAATGTGCAGAAATATGGGGTAAAATTGACGATGAACGCTGGATTTTAATGTCTTTAAGGAAAAATACTGAGGGGGTAAAAGAAAGAATCATACTTTAACAGATTTAGCAACCTGTTCCTAAAAAGTTGTTTTACTGAAATTTAAAAGCCGATAGTCGTGTAGACCATCGGCTTTCAAATTTCAAAATGAAGGTTTTTTTATTGCCCATTCATTTTAGCAATCTCTTCTTTGATTTTAGCGATGCGGTTTTCAGGGCTGGGGTGTGAACTACTGAATTCGCTTTGGCGTTGTCCGCCACTGGCTTCATCCAGAAT
>JANMYC010000174.1:0-4683 GCA_031381715.1 Saprospiraceae bacterium | reverse complement strand
TCCAATTTCAGGCGTTTTTTCACTTTTCACTTTTTCACTTAATAGTCCTTCACATTAATACTGTCGGGTTTAAATTTTAGAAAAATTTTAAATCTTCCTAAGATTCTGGCAAATTCTGCGCTGTGAACATTTGGAAAGTTTAAAACTTTCCAAATGTTGTACACGACAGCATTAATGTGAAAGACTACTTATTAGTCTATCATATTAATAATGTCGGGTAAAATTATTAATATTGCAGAAAAAAGCGATGGGAAAAAAGATATATCACGTTGATTTAACAGAAGAAGAAAGAATTCGATTAGAAGAGATAGTAAAACGTCGTAAAAGTGAAAGTGAAGCGACAAAGCGCAGCTTAATTTTATTGTCCTGCGATAGAGGCGGTCTCAAGGTGTGGACAGATATAGAGATATCAAGAGAGTATAAAGTGAACGTACGAACAGTTGAACGATTAAGAGAGAGGTACGTCATGCATGGCTTGGATATAGCCCTGTCAGGCTTACCTCGCTTAAATGAGGATAAGATAAAGTTTGATGGTGCAGTAGAGGCGCAATTGGTGAGTCTTAGATGCAGTGATCCGCCGCAAGGTTACAGTTCATGGACATTATCGTTGTTATCGGATAAATTAGTAAGATTGGAAGTGGTTAAAAGTATCAGCCAAGAAAGTATTCGTCGCCTGCTAAAAAAAACGAAATTAAACCCTGGCGGGTCAAAGAATGGGTAATACCAGAAGCGAGTGCGGAATTTGTGTGCTGTATGGAGGATGTTTTAGAGGTTTATGGGCGCGAGTATAATGCTGAGTACCCAGTTGTTTGTTATGATGAATCTCCTAAGCAGTTAGTAAGTGAGCTGCGAAAATCATACATGGATGATAAAGGTGTAAAATATGAGGATTGCGAATATCAGCGAGAGGGTGCTGTTGAGATAGTGATGATAGTAGAACCCCTGGGGCAACACCGAGAGATATTTGTAGATGATGACCATAAAGGCCATACATGGGCAAGGCACATGGGCTATATTGTAGAACAAATGCACCCCAATGCAAAAAAAGTAACGGTGGTAGAAGATAATTTATCGTCCCACAAAAAGCATAATTTATACAATGTTTTTGAACCTCAGCGTGCCAGAGCGATAATTGACAAAATTGAATTTGTGTACACTCCCAAACACGGTTCGTGGCTTAATATTGCCGAATGTGAATTAAGTGTTTTATCTAGACAAGCTCTCAATGACCGTTTTGAAAGTAAAGAGGTCTTGGAAAAAAGAGTAATGCAATGGGTAGAAGACCGTAATAAAGCACAAAAAGGTGTTGACTGGCAATTTAAAACCGCCGATGCCAGAATTAAACTCAAAAAATTGTACCCGACAGTATTAATATGATAGACTACTTAGATCGCTTTTCTGTTTTAGGTGAGGGGTGTAGAAATTCTCGACGAAAGTGCGGAAATAATCTACAAAAGATAGTATTATGTATTGCAAGGTATATGCTTATGGATATATCTTTGCATCATGAATACAGATAACGCCATACAACAAATGAGGAAGGGAGTTTTAGAACTCTGTACTCTCGCTACCATAGACGCCCATGATGAAATATATCCAGGCGATATTCGGGAAGCACTCAAGTCAGTAGGCATGGAGATAGCAGAAGGTACGCTGTATCCGCTTTTATTGCGCTTGAAAAATGCAGGACATTTAACACATAAATATGTGGAAAATCAGTCGGCGGGACCTCCACGCAAATATTACAAAATTACAGAACAAGGAAAGTCATTCCTCGCCGAGCTGCGGCACGAGTGGAATGAATTTATAGGCTCGGTTGATAAAGTTGTCAATCCAGCGTCCCCCTCAACGAATGTTGCGAAAAAGCAAACGAAAAAAAGCGAGAACCAATAATAGTTTAACGTTTTAACAAAAAATAAAATGAACAAGGTTTTTAATATAAATCTCGGTGGTTTACCTATTACGATAGATGAAGACGCCTACCGCTATCTCGAAAACTACCTCCAATCACTTCATAATCATTTCAAGCAATCTGAAGGCTATGAAGAGATTATGAATGATATTGAAGCCCGCATTGGGGAATTATTGAAGGAAAATATGGGTAAAAGAGCCATCGCAATGATTCAAGATGTCAAAAATGCTGTCAGTGTAATGGGTACACCTGAGGACTTTGGCGCTGAATCAGTGGCAGAAGGTACTACTTCTAAAAAATCTTCTAATACTGAGGGGGAGGCTTTTTCATCTATCAAAACAGGTAAGCGCCTTTTTAAAGACCCTGAAAACAAAGTGGTGAGTGGTGTCTGCTCTGGTATCGCAGCTTATTTCGGTATTCAAGATGCTATTTGGGTGCGTTTGGCTTTTTTATCGGTTTTGTTTTTCTTCGGAACGGGTATTTTACTCTACATCATTTTATCTATTATTCTTCCAGAAGCTAAAACTACGGCGGACCGCTTGGCAATGCAAGGAGAGCCGATTGATGTCAACACTATTGCAAAATCTGTAGAAAAAGGCGTTGATACTTTAGCTAAAAAGGTAAATGAATTTGGTAATCCCGAAAATCAAGAACGTTTCACGGCTAATGTGAATAGTTTCAGCAGTAAATTAGTACACGTCATCCAAACTATATTGATGGGCATGGGTGGTGTATGGAAGTTCATCATCGGGGCAGTGGTTATCGGTTTAATAGTAGCTATGTTGGTTTCGTGGGTGACTGGAGCTATTGGTTTGGCAATGGCATATCCTATATTTGGTTTTATTACGGATTCTGATATTGCACCACCTGTTGCTATCTTTTGTGCATTTTTACTGGTATCAATCCCAATTGTTTTAATGGTTTTGTTTTTAAGGCGATTGTTTTTGCATCGTCCTGCCAATGGTTATGTGGTGGGCAGCTTGTGGGCAGCGTGGGGAATTAGTTGTGCTACATTAGGTACTTTAGCTGGAAAGACGGCTAATGAATTTAATCAAAAGGCAGAATATGTATCTGCTGCCGAATTAGCCAATCCAAATGCTGATGTAATGACCATTTCAACGCTTAAAAATCCTTATGGCGATATCAATACCCAATTGGGTTCTTTGCGTATTTCAGAAGATTTTTTATTGAGTTATGATGTGCGGGTACGGATAGTGAAAAGCCCAAGCGATAAGTTTGAGTTGACAAAAAATGTGTATTCGAGAGGAAAAAACCAAGATGAAGCACGCCGCCTGATGAGTAGTATTGATTATAAAATGGAAAACGCAGGTAATGAATTGCGGTTCGCTCATGAGTTTCAACTTTTAAAAGGGACTAAATGGCGCGACCAATCCATTAATATTACCTTGAAAGTACCCGTTGGTAAAAAAATTAAAATTGTAAAAGACCAGCCTCACGGGGAGTTTGTTGACCTTGATTTTACGGAAGCTGATGAGTGGGAAGATACAGAACCTTGTAGAGATTCTGAAATTGCCATCTGGGAAATGACGGAAAACGGTATGAAATGTTTGAATAAAAAGAAAAAAGAAGATGAATAAAAAGAATTAAATAGAAGACTCTTATTGGTTTGATTTATAGCACCCCCTCAGTATGAAGGGGTGTTTTTATTTAAAATCAGTCTTATTAATGTCATTTAAAGAGCGTTTTAAAAACAACTGATAAAAATAGGGGTTCATTGAGTAAATTTGCCACATAAAATTGCGCGTGTTATGAATAGTGAAAATATCCGATTATTGCTGCGTTTCCGCCGTTGGGGACTTTTAACAGTTATTGCTACTGTATTTCTTATTTGGGTAGGCGGTTGGGTGCGCTCTACGGGCTCTGGAATGGGGTGCCCTGATTGGCCCAAATGCTTCGATTTGTGGATTCCGCCTACCGCTGAGGCACAACTGCCGCCTAATTACTTAGAAGAATACGTGAAAATGCGTCAACGTAAAAACGAGCGCGTAGCTAAAATGCTTTCAGGTATGGGCATGACTGATTTAGCTGAAAAAATAAAAAATGATCCCTCAGTAAATGAGCATGAACCATTTAATGTTTATAAAACGTGGACGGAATACATCAATCGCCTCATTGGGGTTTTGGTTGGTTTTTTCATTTTATTAACCGTTTTCTTTTCAATTCCCACTCGAAAGATTGATAAACGCATATTTAGATTGTCGCTTGCGGGTTTTATCGGAGTCGTTTTTGAAGGTTGGTTGGGTTCTATTGTCGTTTCTACTAACCTGATGCCAGCACTGATAACCATTCACATGGTTATAGCTATGTTGATATTAGTTGTTTTGATTGCGGCAGTTATCATTGCCTATACGCGAGTGAGTAATATAAGTGAGCTTTTATATGTGAAACCGATGTCGAAGGTATGGTTGGGGCTCGGTGTTTCACTTTTAATATTGATACAAATCATCATTGGGACGCAAGTGCGGGAGAATATTGATGTGGTATCTAAAGTGCTTGGCGAGGAATTGAGAGATGAATGGGTTTTAAATCTTGACGGTATTTATGCGGTTCACAAAGGTTTTTATTATTTTGTGGCTGCCGCAGTAATGTATTGGATATGGTTACTGAGGGGTATGCCTTTATTTAAAGATAGGACTGTAAGGATATACTCAACCTTGCTTTTAGGTATTTTATTGAGTGAAATAGCTTTGGGGATAGGCATGCACCGCTTGGGCATACCGCCAGTTCTCCAACCTTTACATCTTTTATTT
>JANMYC010001580.1:0-2297 GCA_031381715.1 Saprospiraceae bacterium | reverse complement strand
AATTCAAAAAATTCAAGGCATTCAGCGCACCGAAACTTTTATCACTTTACAGGAGAGTATCAATAGACCCATTGATATTGGTTTTGAGGATTAAATATAGCCTTGAAGCCAATAAACCCCGTAGCCTATCCATTCTTTTAGGAATGCTTCCCATTTGGCGAAGGCTAATTTATCGGGTAAAAGCGTAGTACTCATTGAATAGTCCAACCTTTCAGCCACAAAATGAGCAGGAAAAGGTTGACAATTAACCCCCGCTTTTTCAAAGCATTTTATCGCCCGCCTCATGTGTGATGCAGAAGTGATAACAAGGCATGGCGCTTTATCCATTCCATTTTTTTTAAGAAAATCCATGGTAAAAACGGCATTTTCATGCGTATTTCGGGATTTATTTTCTATTAAAATATCTGTTTCGGGAATGCCTATGCTTAGTAAATAGTCTTTAGTTGATTCTGATTCATTGATTTCGGTACCCGTTAACCTACCATCACCTCCTGAAAGCAGCAATTTTTTAACGATACCTTGTTTATATAAAATTAAGGCATCCGTCAAACGGTTGGCTGCATATCCAAAATTCAAGCGGTCTTGAGCGTAGGTATCTCCCTCAGTAAAACCACCCAGAACAATGCCTATTTCATACATTTTATTTAAACTTTTAATGGGAACGACTGGATATTCCCAAGCATGAAATACTCGATTTGAGATAAATGGATTGGTCAAAATTAAAATGCCCCAAAGCAGACCCCTCAGTATTTTACGTCTTTTATAAGGATTTTTTACCCACAAAGCCCTCGCAGTGAAAAATACCAACCAGACTACGGGCTGAATGATGAAGTATAATATTTTTGAGAGTATGAAAAACATAGGAGAAGGAAGAGAATTAAAAGTGAAAAGTTAAAAGTGGAAAACTAAAAGAAGAGTGAAAAATGCCTGAAATAACACTTTTCACTCTTCACTTTTAGTTTTTCACTTTTCACTTAGTATTTGTGCCGATTTTATGACCTTTTAAGCCAAACCATAGGATATAAACATAACAAACAGACATAATTATTAAAAAGGCAGAACGGAAATCCAATCCCATTCCTGATTTTTCGTAGAGCCACCCATAAAAAGGGGGAATCAACGCGCCACCGACTATACCCATTACCATGATCGCTGAACCCACATTCGTGAAACGACCCAAATCCTTAATGCCCAGGGGAAAAATAGCGGGCCACATAACAGCATTAGTAAAACCGAGTGCTGCTAAGCAAGTTACAGCAGCTTTATCTCCTACGAAATATGAAGCAAATGTCAATATAATACCCATAATTGCGGATACAAAAAGCCAAGTCTCTTGTTTTACATATTTAGGAATTAAAAGAATACTCACGCCATAGCCTATAAGTAATCCCACTAAACCAAATGTGGTAAAATATTTGGCATCATCGCCCGAGAAACCCAAATTTTTACCATAAACAGTAATTAAATCTCCTGCCATAACCTCGGCACCTACGTAAAAGAAAATAGCAAAAGCACCCAACCAGACGTGGGTGAATTGGAAAATACTTGTTTTGTTTTTAGATAAAGCTGTATCCCCCGTTTCATCTTCACCGGCTTGATCTTTAATATCGGGCAATGATGACCGTTGAATAACAAAAGCGACAATTAATAAGACAATTGCCAAACTTACATAAGGCATCACAACCCGATTGGCTAAATCGCTCAATAATTGTGCTTTTACTGAGGGGTCAATGGCTTCTTTTATCTGTTTTTCAATAATATCCGCATTTTTTAAAAGCACGGATCCAAATAATAAATTGGCAATAATTCCCGCAACTTTATTACAGATGCCCATGATACTGATGCGTTGTGCGGCAGATTCAATCGGGCCTAAAACACTGACGTACGGATTACTTGCCGTTTGCAACAAGGCTAAGCCCATTCCCATCACAAATAAACCCGTTAAAAACATTTCATAACTACGTGCGGATGCTGCGGGTACAAAAACAAGAGCGCCTAAAGCCATGACTACTAAGCCCAATGACATACCCTTTTTAGTCCCCAATTTCTGTAAAATCCATGACGAAGGAAGTGGTAAGAAGAAATAAGCGGCAAAAAAAGCGGTTGCCACATAAAAAGCTTGTTGGTCAGTCAGTTCGCATGAGTTTTTTAAGAAAGGAATCAATATACTATTGAGCCATGTAACGAAACCGAAAGTGGCAAATAAAACCCCAATAATGGTAAGTTGGTAGAGATAATTGCTTGAAGTTGATTTGGTGGTGTTCATAATTTGATTTTACAATGATGAAAAGCAGGCG
>JANMYC010001557.1:0-3410 GCA_031381715.1 Saprospiraceae bacterium | reverse complement strand
AAGCCAAATTCTTTATAGTTTAAATCAATCATAAAAGGGTATTAGACAATAGATGTGAGATATTAGACTGCTAAATTATTGACAATCAAACACCTATATACAAAAACTTCGCTGCTGCTATTTGTTCAAAATATTTTTGTTGAAAGAGGAACTATCCAAGTTTTTGAATACCCCCTCAGTATAAAGCACCTTAAAACGGGCGAAAAGCTCTTCGGAATACCAACCCAGTTCACGCGTTTTTTTAATCACTTCGGTATGTTCTGGGTTTTTGTAAGCGTAGTTTTTCATAGCTTCCATATTTTCCCAAATTGAAAAAGTTGCCTGCTGCATAATGGGCACTTCGCCAATACCAATGCTTAATTTATTTCCATCAGCATTTTCCATGGAATGGCTTGTAGTGCGTGTAAAACGTAAAAAATCAATTATAAATCGTGGTTTTACGGTACCACGAGTCAAAACTGCGATGGATACTGAGGGGTCATCTTGTTCTGATTTTTTAAAAGGTTCTTGACCGTCCCATTTTCCATGAGCCATAATTGGCTGTAAAAATACAGTAAAGATTTCTTTTGACTGGCTTTGATAGGTTTGAAATATCTTGTTTTCATTAAAAAAAAGCCGAGCGGACTTTTCACAGTCCCAAACGGTCAGTAATCCATACGTTCCAAAATCAGGCATTAAGCTGAAACCATTACCAGAACCCGCTCCAAACATCTTGACAAAGGAAGCACCTTTTGCAAAGGGTTGGAGAAAAGAACGCTTACCCATTTGCCCGAATGCCCACCATTTTTTACGCCACCCATCAAACTGAAAAAAACTAACTGTTACTATTTGACTCAAATTTAGTAGTTTTATAAAGTATTGAAAACCAATTTTTTAAATCATTTTAACAAAAAAACGATTAAAAAGTTGCTTGATTTGAGCTCAACTTATGGCTTTTATTAGTGCAGCATTTTAATTGGTTTAAATTTTGTTTAACTTATATTAAAAATCAAAATAATCTCTATTTTAATTTAATATGTATTTAAAAGTGAGAGATAAAAGATTAAATTTGTGAATAATCATTCAAACAAAACCGATGTTCAGAGTAATTTATATATTTTTTATTCTTTTTATTTCGCAAAGTGCCCATGCTCAAACAGCTGCTGCCTTAGAAGCTCAAGCGCGCAAAACTTCTGATAGCCGCGAACGCATGGCTTTGCTCTATAAATCAGCTGAACGATATTTGGGTTCAAACCCCACTAAAGCATCACAACTGGCGCATCAAGCCTATTCCATTGCTTTCGATGATTTGAAAGATTATAATATGGCAACTAAAGCTTCATTTTTAAACGCCGAAGGCTATGCTCGGCAACGAGAATGGAGCAATGCAAAATTCAGATACAATAGAAGTAAGGAAAGTGCCCAAAAAGCCAACGATGTCGATTGGACTGTTCGCTCTTTGATGAAAATGTCAGATATGGCAAAACGTGAAGGCAATGCCGCAGAAGCTGAAGCTTTTATGAATCAAGCCAATGACCTCAAAAAAAGACCTAATCCTGTAGCCGAAAGCAGTCCAACGGCTTATAATCGAACAGTATCAACAAGTACTTCAACGCCTTCTACCAGCTTGCCGTCCCCTGCCGCAAATAGACCAAGCCCAACCAATCAAGTGGATATGAACGCGATGCGGGAGCAATTTAAGAAGCAAACTGAAATGCTTGAACGTGACCGCCAACGAATGATTAGTGAGGTGAATATGTTGAAAAAAGAAAAAGAATCATTGAATAATGGAATGGCTTTATTGAGGACTAAAGAGAAAACTTTAACTGCTCAAACAGAAGAAGTCATGCAAACCCTTGCAGAAAAATCAGATAAATTGGCAGTGGTTGAAGAGCAAAAGAATCAAATAAGTCGGATAGCTTCTAAAAAGCAAAGGCTTGTGGAGGCTTTAAAAAGTGAAAACAAGTTGGATTCGATTGCTTACGCGCAGGATAAGCAAGAGCAGGAATTTAAACTACAAAAAGCGGCTAATTTGCGCAATATTTTGCTTTTGGGTTTGGGTTTCACCCTTTTAATTGTGTTTTTGGTGTATAGAAGATCTATCGAAAATCAAAAACAAAGACGGATATTAGAAGAAAAAAATAGAACAATCGAAGACGAAAGAAGGAGAAGCGATGAACTTTTGCTGAATATATTGCCCGCAGCCATTGCCGATGAATTAAAAACGTATGGCAAATCAAAAGCTCAGAGTTATCCAAAAGCATCCGTTTTATTCACTGATTTTAAAAATTTCACGGCCATTTCAGAGCGTTTGACACCAGAAGAATTGGTGACAGAATTGGATACATATTTTAAAGCATTTGATTTTATTATTTCACAATATAAAGTAGAAAAAATAAAAACCATTGGAGATGCTTATATGTGCGCATCTGGTTTGAGTGACCGCATTTCTACGCCCATCAATATCATAAAAGCGGCTCTTGAATTACAACAGTTCTTAAATGAAATGAAAATAGAAAAAGTGCGAATGGGGAAACCTTATTTTGAAGCTCGGATTGGTATTGCTACGGGTCCCGTGGTGGCAGGTGTGGTAGGTGTGAACAAGTTTGCTTATGATATTTGGGGAGATACCGTAAATATTGCTTCGAGGGTTCAAGAAGCGTCTGAACCTGGACGCATTAATATTTCTGAATCAACTTTTAGAGAGATTCAATATACTTTTAATTGCCATTATAGAGGTAAAATACCCGCTAAAAATAAAGGTGATATTGACATGTATTATGTCCACGGAGTTATGCCCCCTCAGTAATTCTGTGTTTGGGAAGTTAAAAGAGTCGTTTGCTCTCTTTTAACTTCCCCAATTTACAAAACTTACACCCCCTCAGTATAAAATCCAAATTTTACTCTTTTTTAAGTTAAAAATGGATTATTGTATTTTTCAAAACCAATCATCGTGGCGGGTCCATGACCCGAATAGACTTTGGTATCTTCTGGCAAAATCATTAAACGAGAATGAATGCCATCAATAAGCTGCTTGTGATTACCACCCGGTAAATCAGTACGCCCAATACTACCATAAAAAAGCACATCACCACCAATTAAAAAACATTGTTCTTCATTGTAAAAACAAAGGCTGCCGGGCGAGTGCCCTGGGCAAAGAATGGCTTTTAGACGTATTTCTCCTACCTCGATTAAATCCCCATCTCCAATAAATTTCGTATAATCAGAAGGAGGAACGGTTTGTGGTTGCATGGGGACACCATACATATCGCCTATTAAATGGGCTTTTTCCAAAACAGGTATTTCGTTGCGGTGAAACTCTAACTCCACATCATATGTTTCAGAAATAAAATTATTACCAAAAATATGGTCGAGATGGCAATGCGTGTTAATTAACTTTTTAACCGATAAATTTTTATCAGTGATAAAAG
>JANMYC010001545.1:0-3671 GCA_031381715.1 Saprospiraceae bacterium | reverse complement strand
TTGGCGTTGGCCACCCGAAAGCTGATTGGGATAATGTTTCATGCGATTACTCAAACCCACTTTTGCCAACGCCTCCGCCGCCAATTTATGCCGTTCGCTCGCAGAAACTTTACGATAGAGTAGGGGCAACTCAACATTGTCTAACACAGGCAAATCATTGATGAGGTGATAGCTTTGAAAGATAAAACCAATCTCTTTATTGCGGAATTGCGCCAGCTTTTTATCCAAATAATTTGTGATAGTTTGGTTGGCAATTTCAATTTGTCCCTTCGACGGCTCATCCAAAAGACCCATAATATTGAGCAGTGTACTCTTGCCACAACCTGAGGGTCCCATGATAGAAACAAACTCGCCTTTACCCACTTCAAGATTGATATTATTGAGGGCAAGCGTTTCAATAGTATCTGTGCGATAGACTTTTTCGATGTTTTTTAAATGAATCATATTTTTTGATTATTTAGGTTTTTGATTTAACTTTGGATAAAATTTATAAAATGAAATTGAGTGTTATTCATTCTGACCCAGATATTTTAGGTGGAACGCCTGTTTTTAGAGGAACTCGTGTCCCTATTCAAGCACTTTTTGACCACTTGCCAGAGCCGGGGATTTCAGAGTTTCTCTATGGTTTTCCTTCTATCACAATGGAAATGGTAGAAGAAGTATTGTCAATTGCTGCCAAAAAAGTAACTTCAAAACAGCGAAAAAGAGTACATAATGAAAATATTCCTGGATGAACAACTACATATTAATTTGAAGATTTATTTATCCGCTTTCAATGTTTTTGAGCCAAAAGATTTTGCTTGGCAGGGTCTCAAAAATGGCGAACTAAGAGAAAAACTTAATGATAAAAAATTTGATATTTTCATCACCGCCGATAAGAACATTCCCTTTCAACAAAATTTTCAAAAAATCAACTTTTGCATCTTTTTAGTTGACACGCCTACCAGTAAATGGGAGCATCTATCTCTTTTTGTTCCTAAAATTCAGGTATTACTTCAAAATCCTCCTCGACCATTGCCTAAACTTATAGTCATAACTTTAGATAATATAAGCCCTCTAAGAAAAAAGGAATCTTTTAAAACACTTTTAGCATCTGATCAAATCCTGTTTATCTAAGGAATTCCCTTTTTATTTAATTTTTTCATTTTTTTCAATATCATAAAGCGTCAACCACCTCAATCTATAAAACGCTGCCCAATATTGCCTTAATGTTTCAATAAAATCCCGTTTAGCTTGGTCTTTTTCGGTAAAAGCGATGCTCAAATCGGTGATGCTTAAATTCCCTAAAACGTAGCGCTCTTGTGCAATTTGGTATTTTTCAGAGGCAATACTATCCGCTTGCATAGTCAAATCCATTTGATTTTTAAGCATTTCAAAAAGCGTCACTTGCGTATAAATCGCTTGTTGAAAATTTTGCTTGTCTTGCTCCACGGTATATTGAGCCAGTTGCCGCTGCGCTTCTGCGGTTTTTATACGGGATTGCGAACGCCCCCAATCGAGTATCGGTACCGTAAAAACGACTTGCACATCTTGATAGTTTTTCGGGCTTTTCGTAACATCTGATAAGCTGGCACCACTATTTGAGAAGCCTAAATTGGCAACCAAATTGGCATTGATACCATTGTCACCTTTTGCCTTGGCAATCAATTTATCGGCTTCTAATATACGTCGTCCAAAAGCCACCGCATCCGCCCGATTTTCAAAGGCTTCTTGAATTAATTTGTCTGCGAATACTGAGGGGGTGTTTTGTGGTTGTGGTTCTGTTAACTTTAAAACTTGATTTTGATTAAAACCCGTAAAACTTTTCAGATTTAAAGTAAAAATTTCTAAATCTCGTTTAGCTGTGGCCACAGCTTTTTGCGATTTCAACAATTCTAATTTCAATTGTAAAATCTCATTACGGCTAATTTTCCCTAACTCAAATTTCTCATTGGCGATGCGTAAAATCTTATCGGTATTCTGAAAATTGGTTTCTGATATTTTTAAATTGACCTGCGCTAATAGTAAATCAAAATATAACTCATTGGCTTTCAACGCAATTCGTTCCATTTCTTCTAAAAACTCTTGCTGGCTTTCTTTATATTTTAAAGGCTCAATGAGCTTATCCCATTTTAAAGGATTGAATCTAAAAAGCGGTTGTTCCAAGCCAACGGCAAATAAAGTCCCATTATAAAGTGTATTTTTTCTATCAAAATCATCAAATCGTTGTAGCACAGTGTTGGCATAAATGGTTCCACCGGTTTGTGTAATATTTTGTTGCAAAGCCAAATTCAAAGCTGAGTTATTGTTCCGAATAGGTTGAAATAAAATGCGCCCATCCGGTTGAATCACTTCCCGAAAAGCCCTCGAATAGGCAGGTAAATTACCATTCAACACCAATTGCGGCTTGTAATTCGATTGAAAAGTGCGGTATTCCCAATACCGTGTTTCCTTAGTCGTTGAAGCTTGTCGAGCTGCAATGGATTGCGCTTTTGCCATGTCAACCACTTGTAACAAAGTCAGAGTTGTGGTGTCTTGACCCCTCAGTATCAAGGTATTTAGCATTAAAAATATGGAGACTATATATTTCATTTTGACTTTTTTCTGTACTATTTAATATTGTGTGTTTTCAAATTTCCTTTGCTACTTAAATCAGTTTTGACATCTTTTTTATAGCCAAATTTGAAATAAAACCATTATTTTTGTATTCTAAAATATTAAAAAATGACTTTATCTTTTCAACAAGTCGAAGTATTGATTGCAAAATGGTCTTTCAATAAGAAAGCAAAACTCCTACACTCTATTGCCAAAAATTTAGGCGAAACGTTTCCCGGTATTGAAAAAACACCGGGCGTTTGTGGTGGGAGTGCTTGCATCATTCGCACACGCATTCCCGTTTGGACATTGATTTCATTTAAAAAATTAGGACTTTCTGATTCTGCCATCCTCGTTTCTTATCCCACTCTAAGGCAACAAGATTTGACAAACGCTTGGGCTTATTACGAAGCCAATAAATCTGAGATTGACCTTGATATTAAAGAAAATAATGAAGCCTGATTTTACTTAAAACATTTGCCCGATTTAACATAACTATGGAAAACCTATATGTCAATGAAAATTTCCCATTACCCGTCGTTCAGTCGCTTCGCCAGTTGGGTTATGATGTCTTAACATCATTAGAAGCAGGCAATGCAAATCAGCGTATTCCAGATGAAGCCGTTTTAGCATTTTCGAACACTCAAAATCGCATTTTATTAACCTTGAATCGACGTGATTTCATTAAAATACATCGTCAAAATCCCAACCATTCTGGTATAATGGTGTGTACCGAAGATTCTGATTTTGAAGCTCTTGCCCATCGGATTCATACAGAATTAATAAAGAACAGTGGTCAATTTCTCAATCAACTTATTAGAGTTTATAAACCTTAAAAGTTATTTTATTTCAAGCTCTTGCAAATTCTTAAAATTCGACAAATCCGAAATAATTACTCTTTCTCCCGCTTGCACCCCCTCAGTAATTTCAACAAAATCGAAGTTCATTAAGCCGGTTTTCACTGTTCGGCGTTCTGCTTTACCATTCGCGTTGAGGATAAAAATATCTTGAGAAGAAGCGCCTTTGAAAGCTGCACCGTTGGCAACCCGCACCGTTTTGGCGCGTGAGTCAGTGACGAGAAAAACTTCCACTTTCAT
>JANMYC010001509.1:0-12540 GCA_031381715.1 Saprospiraceae bacterium | reverse complement strand
ATCTAACATCTAACATCTAACATCTAACATCTAACATCTAACATCTAACATCTAACATCTAACATCTAACATCTAACATCTAACATCTAACATCTAACATCTAACATCTAACATCTCAATAAATGTTAAAAGCGATTTCTCCAATTGATGGGCGTTATGCACGCCAAACGAGTGATTTTGTAGATTATTTCTCTGAATTTGCCTTGATTCGGTATCGAGTATTCGTCGAAATTCAATATTTTATAGCTTTAGCCAATTATCCTTTGCCTCAATTGAAAAATTTTGAAGAAGATAAAATAGAGGCTTTGGATAAAATATTTGAAAATTTTGACGAAAGCGATGCAGAGCGCATCAAAGCGATTGAAAAAGTGACCAATCACGATGTGAAGGCTGTTGAATATTTTTTACGTGAAAAGTTTGACGAATTGGGCATTGAACAATACAAAGAGTTTATCCATTTTGGCTTGACTTCGCAGGATGTAAACAATACATCAGTACCCCTCAGTATTCGACATGCTGTGGAGCGGGTGTATTTGCCTGCGCTTGAAAAAGTGCGTTATCAGCTTTATGATTTTGCTCAAAGTTGGAAAGATATACCCATGCTCGCCCGCACGCACGGTCAGCCTGCGAGTCCCACGACACTGGGAAAGGAAATTTATGTTTTTGTGGAACGGATTGATAATCAATTGCTTATGCTCAAGCAAGTGCCTCATAAAGCGAAGTTTGGCGGTGCGACGGGTAATTTCAATGCTCATGTAGTGGCATATCCTGATATTGATTGGATGAGCTTCGGCGATGATTTTGTGAAAGAATATTTGGGTTTGGAGCGCTTGACTTATACCACTCAAATCGAGCATTATGATTCTATGGCGGCTCTTTTTCAAGCTGTTCAACGCATAAATACGATTTTGACTGACCTTTGTAGAGACGTGTGGCAGTATATTTCGATGGATTATTTTAAGCAAAAAACGATTGCTGGAGAGGTGGGTTCATCCGCAATGCCGCATAAAGTCAACCCAATTGATTTTGAAAATGCAGAAGGGAATTTCGGGATGGCAAATGCTGTTTTTGGGCATTTGGCTGAAAAATTGCCCATTTCACGCCTTCAACGGGATTTAACAGATTCAACGGTTTTGCGAAATGTGGGTGTGCCTTTTTCACATTCATTGATTGCATTGAAGTCTTTACTGAGGGGCCTCGATAAATTGCTTTTAAACGAGCAGAAAATTTATGATGATTTGGATGCCAACTGGGCAGTAGTAGCTGAGGCGATTCAAACGATTTTACGCCGTGAAAGTTATCCGCATCCCTACGAAGCGCTCAAGCAGTTGACGCGCGGTAAAACGGGTATCACTAAAATGGATATGCTTGAGTTTATTGAAACGCTCGATATTTCTGAGGATATAAAAGAGGAATTGAGGGTACTTTCGCCGCATAATTATGTGGGGGTGAAATTGTAAGTTTAAGCTTTTTTTTAACTCAAAATGTTTATCTTCCAGAAAAATTTGAATTTGCAAAACTTAAAGGCTTGCTTTATCTTTGTTAAATCAAAAGATAAAAATATTAAATAATGAAAAAAAGAATCATCATCACCTACGACGAAGCAGATGAGAACTTCTTAATGACTTTTTTTAAAAAGTTAAAAGTGAAGACAAAGGCTTTGGATCCTAAAACACAAGTAGAGATAGTTAAAAAACGACTTCATGATAAGTATGTTTTGACTGGTGAATGGACGACGATGACCGAAGAAGAACGTGAAAACGCTGCACATGCTGAAACTATGATATTCAATCAGGAACAACCTGAGCATCACGTTTACTCAGCAGAGGATACTAAAAGTTATCGTCAAAAAATGCGTAAAAAGCTTTTGGAAAATGCAAATCACTGACACCCGAAAGTTTCGAAAGAACTTAGAGCGTTTGCCAAGACATGACCAAATTGCTATTCTCGATGCTTTAGATACAATTGAAGCCGCCACAACATTTGCCGAAATTCCGAATTTAATTACCATGAAAGGTTATAAAAATTATTTTCGTCTAAGAGTGGGGAATTGGCGTGTTGGATTATTTTGGACAGGTACTGCTTTCAGGGTCGAAGATGTTGGAGCCAGGGGAGATTTTTATAATCGTTTTCCGTAAAGTATAGTTTGTAAACAGAAAAAGCCGCTTCGAACAGATCGAAACGGCTTTTTTTATATTGTAAAAATCATATTAGAGATATGATTTCATTTCTGTACTGTTGTATGATTTGCGAAGGCGGCGGATTGCGCGCTCTTTGATTTGACGAACACGCTCGCGTGTCAAACCAAATGCTTCACCGATTTCTTCTAAAGTCAAAGCTTTGAATTCATTTAAGCCATAATATGCTGAAATGACTTCTTTTTCACGCTCAGAAAGGATTGAAAGACCTTGCATCACTTCTTCTTTCATGGATTCTTCAAGAAGTAGCGTATCAGGCATACGATCGTCTCCGCTAACGAAAACGTCCAACATTGTTGCATCGCTATCTTCGCCACCGATAGGAGAGTCCATAGATATGTGGCGTGTATTAGAGCGCAACATGTTAGCAACTTCTTTTGGTGTCATTTCAAGTAATTCTCCTAATTCTTCATTGCTTGGCTCACGCTCAAATTCTTGAACGAATGAGATGAATGCTTCGTTGACACGATTATATGAGCCTACTTTATTCAAAGGTAAGCGGACGATACGACTGTGCTCTACGATAGATTGAAGAATTGATTGACGAATCCACCAAACAGCGTAAGATATGAATTTGAAGCCTTTTGTTTCATCAAAACGGCGCGCAGCTTTCATCAAACCAACGTTACCTTCGTTGATTAAATCAGAAAGAGTCAAGCCTTGATTTTGGTATTGCTTCGCAACAGAAACAACAAAACGCAAATTGGCTTCAGTAAGGCGTTCTAATGCCTTTTCATCACCCAAACGAATACGGCGAGCTAATTCAGCTTCTTCATCTCCCGATAACATAGAAATTTTTCCGATGTCGTTCAAGTATTTGTCCAGCGCTAAACTCTCGCGGCTGGTAATTTTGTTAGTGATTTTTAGCTGACGCATAATAAATTCGGTTTAGTAAAGTTGTGATTATAAAAGTAAAAACTCGATTTTTTTTAAAAAGTTTCATCAGAGCAGTGTTAAATAGTTGACTTTTTCAGAAAAATATATTAAATGCGCTGACAATACAATAAGTACAAATAAACTGCCAAAAAAGTTCCCTACTTTTTAAATAAAATTTTAAAAAATTCTGAAAGGGCAATATTGAATAGATTTTTATCAATTGGTGTTTTATAATATATTTACGGTGTTGAAAATCAAATTATTACGAATGGTTTTATTATTTAAATTCAATTATACCCTAATAATATAGTTTTATTAAAATACCCTAATCAGATTAAATAATTGTGACACCCTTTTTTGTAATATTATATATTTGTACGATAAAGGTAGTCAATGTGTTTTACGTTTATTCAACTTTTTAGAAAAAATATTTTATCAAGCAAGTGACTGTTTTAATTTTTAATAAAAGATATTTTATAAAAAATGAGTAATTATTTTGTTTCAACTGATAATAAACTCCTGAATCCGGTTTTGATTCACGCTTTTCTTACAGAATCTTATTGGGCAAAAGATATTCCTTTTGAAAATATTCTGAAACGAATAGACAATGCGCTCTGCTTTGGGTTGTATGATTCGGATAAAAATCAGATCGGTTTTGCTCGTGTGATAACGGATTCAGAAAGTTTTGCTTACTTAGCCGACGTTTTTGTGCTTGAAACGCACCAAGGCAAGGGGCTTTCGCGGGTTTTAATGGATTACATTATGTCTTATCCTGATATAAAGGATTTACGCCGTTTTATGCTGGGCACGCGAGATGCACATTTTTTATACGAAAAATATGGATTTAATGTCGTCACTTACCCCCAAATCTGGATGGAAAAAGTAAATCTGGATGTTTATAAAATTTTAATTGAATAGGCGTAAAGAAATTGTCGTTTATTTTAGCCGAACTACTAAAATTGTGAATTATGCTTAAAAAAATAGTATTTGCTACTAATAATGTCCATAAAGTCCGTGAAATCAATGAAATACTGAGGACTCTGACCCCGAATTCTCGTGGGGGGGTACATATTGATGGCTTTGAAATAGTCCCGATGATTACGGTTGGTCACACCACCGATTTGCCCGAAACCCACGAAACCATCCTTGAAAATGCGATTGAAAAAGCGGTATACTTATTTGAGCATTACAAAGTGGATTGTTTTTCAGAAGATACGGGTTTGGAGATTGATGCTTTGGCGGGGAAGCCTGGCGTTCATACGGCACATTATTCGGGCTCACGCGACCCCCAATCCAATATTGATTTGGTTTTAAAACAGATGGGAGATGCAGCTATTCGCACGGCACGTTTCAGAACGGTTATTTGCCTTATTTTTAATGGGGAAAAATACTTTTTTGAAGGTGTTTGTGAGGGAAAAATTGCCCAAAAGCCTTCTGGTACTGAGGGGTTTGGCTATGACCCCATTTTTCAACCGAATGGTTATGACCGCACTTTTGCAGAAATGGACGGAACCATCAAAAGCCAAATAAGCCATCGTGCATTAGCTACTCAAAAGTTGATTGAGTTTTTAAAAGCCATAGATTAATCGTCAAAACAGCGGTTTTAATCCTAAATATTTTGATTACCTTACCGATGTTTTCAAATTTGTTCCACATCATTAAAAACTTTATTTTATGTTAAAAACTTTTTATCTAATCTTTGGATTTGGATTAGTAGCAGGTGGAATTTATATGTTTTCGCGTAGGGCGAATGGCGATACCGATTTTAATACCACTTACGCTATGGGCTTGTGTTTTACGGTAGGCGTTCTCTGTTTAGTCATGTATAAATATGTAGATAAATTGAAAAACAGAGATTGATTTTCAATATTTCAAAAGTTAGTGAATGGTTGAAATTAATGGATATTTGGATATTGTAAAAATGTTTTAAAGTATTGAATATCAATTGAATACCTATTGAATATCTATTGAATATCACAATATCTAAATATTGATTAGTATTGCATTTTAATCTAAAACGAAGATGAAATTTTGCTCACATATAAATTTTTATTCGCTCAATGAATTCGAACAAAATTAAGCAACAAAGGATATTGGCTTATGTTCTATTGGGTTGCTCATTTATATTGATTCCTACTAAAACAGCGATAGGGATACCCTTTTTGGCTATTGCGATTTTTACTTTATGGCAATCAAGGGTGTCGGATAGAAACTCTCAAAATTAAAACCTTATAAGCATGAAAGTATTAGAAGTCCATAGTCTTTCTAAGAATTATGGTAGAATAAAAGCGGTCAATTTACTCAATTTGGATGTCGAACAAGGGCAGATTTATGGCATATTGGGTCCCAATGGTAGTGGTAAAACTACCACTTTAGGCATTGTTTTAGGCATTATTAATGCCGATAGTGGCTCTTTTAGGTGGTTTGAGGGTAAATATGGCGACGGGGCAGAAGCCCTGCGTCAAGTAGGTTCTCTGTTGGAGACGCCTAATTTTTATCCCTATTTAAATGCAATTCAGAATCTTGAAATTGTGGCGCACATAAAACGGGCTGTGAATCCTGATTTTGATTCCATTTTAAAATTGGTCAATCTCGCACATAGAAAAGACTCACTTTTTCGGACTTATTCGTTGGGTATGAAACAGCGTTTGGCTATTGCGGCGACGATGGTAGGAGACCCCTCAGTATTGATACTCGATGAGCCCACAAACGGACTTGACCCGACGGGTATCGCCGAAGTCCGTGAAACCATTTTAAAAATAGCGGCAGAAGGTAAAACTATTTTCATGGCAAGCCACATTCTCGATGAGGTGGAAAAAGTATGCTCGCACGTGGCGATTATTAAAAATGGCAATTTATTGGCTACGGGCGAAGTGGGAAGCTTATTGAATAAAGAGGTGACTATTGAAATTGCAGCGAGCAATAATGAGGCTTTAAAATCCATTTTCTCAGAATCAACATTCGTAACCGAAATTATTTCAAAACCCAACTTTTTAGTTTTGAGCGTAAAAGATGGGTTTTCAGCGTATGATGTCAATAAATTCGCAATGGATAAAGGCTTCGTACTGACATATCTAAATGAAAGAAAACGCCGCTTAGAAGAAGAATTCCTCCAAATCACTTCAAAAAATTAAAATAATTATGACTTCTATTCCATATCTCCTTAAGCTTGAATGGCTTAAAATAAAGAATTATATGCCTTTTATTGTCCTGACAGGTATGTATGTATTTTTATTGCCAACAGTTATGTCAGTAGGTAAAAGCATCAGTTTTCCAAAGGATTTCGGCATTGATACCTATTATATGTTCCCGACCATTTGGCAATCATTGGCTTATGTGGGCAATTGGCTCTCTTATTTTATATTGGGTTTCATTTCTGTTTTAACAGTCACCAATGAGTTTTCAAACAGAACATTGCGCCAAAACATCATCAGTGGCATCAGCAGAACAGATTTTTTCCTTTCAAAACTATATTTCATCATCGCCATCTCCTTGATTGCTACCATTTATTATTCAATAGTAGCCCTCATATATGGCGTATTGAACACGGAGACTATTTATGCTTCTAAAGTTTTTGAAAATATAGACATGATACCGCGTTATTTTTTGATGTGCTTATCGTTTATGAGTTTTGGAGTGATGTTAGGCGTTTTGCTTCGTCGGACGGGGATAGCTTTATTTTTATATTTTGCCTACGTGATGTTTATCGAGCGGGTTATTCGGTATTTAGTAATTGGGAAATTATTTGGTAAAGAAGCGGCATTATTTGGTCCCATGAGTGCTACTAATGATTTGACGCCAGTGCCCATTCCCAAATTAATAGAAGGCATGGCAGCGCAAGCTAATACAAGGATATTTTTGACACCCATTGAATCTTTCGTGACAGCCACTTTATTCACCGTTATATTTTTTGGAATAGCTTATCATCAGTTAAAAACGCGTGATTTGTAGAAAAATAACTGTAAAAGGGTAAATATTTATTGAAATGATTAAAAATTTAATTATTTGTTAAAAAAATCTTAAAATATTTTAAAAAAAGTATTGCACATTTCAAAGAAATACGTATAATTGCACTACGAAATGAGTTTTTACCAAAATTTATTTCTTTAAATGATAGAAAAATAAAATTCAATACTGTTTAGCATATTGAATATCAAGATAAAGACTATAACAGTCGGGTGATTTCTTATGAGAGCGAATTGTACAAACAGTTTGCTCTTTTTTTATGTCCGCTGATTTTTTAAAAGCCTTAAAAACAGAAATATACTGAGGGGGTACCTTTGGGGCTTTTAAAAAAAATATTTTATGGTAATTTTAATTTTTTTACAATAAAGCTATTTGGTTTTGGAAAAAAATAAATATCATTACGTAAGTTTTGAAATTGTGCTCAATTTGAATTATTATTAACCCAACATAAGTGGCTACCAAATTTAATTTTATTTTGAGATTAGACAGTTTTAAAAGTATAAAAGAGAATGTGATATTTTTAATGAATAACTAAACAACAAGAACATCGCTTAACTAAACAACAAGAATGTACAAGAACCAAAGTAAAAAAGTTTGACTAAACAAGTAAATAGTATTTTGTTTTAGAGTCAACACTCTTTAATGAATCAGAGAGAATGAAATTTTGTATCTAACTAACTAAACAACAAGAATATTGCTGTGGAAAACAAACCTCGTTTAAGTTTCGGGCAAATTTGGAACATGAGTTTCGGATTTCTCGGCATTCAGTATGGTTTTGGCTTACAACAGGCTAATATGTCGCCCATTTATCGATATTTGGGTGCGGAAGAGGCTTCTATTCCTGGGCTATGGCTCGCGGGACCTTTAACTGGTCTTTTATTACAACCTATAATTGGTGCTTTATCGGATAAAAGTTGGTCGCCTAAGTGGGGGCGCCGCAAACCTTATATTTTTATTGGTGCTATTGTGGGCAGTATCGCTATGATTTTGATGCCTAATTCTTCATCGGTTTTGATGGCTGCTTGTTTGATGTGGTTATTGGATGCGGGTCTTAATTCATCTATGGAGCCTTTTCGAGCATTCGTTGGCGATATGCTGAATAAAGACCAACGACCAACGGGGTTTTCAGTTCAATCTTTTATGGTGGGTTTCGGACAGACAATGGCTAATTTGATGCCTTTTATATTGCCTTTGATAGGTATTTCAATGGCGATGTCAGCAGAATCTGAATCACTTTCTCATGGCATTCCCAATTCGGTGCGTTATCCGTTTTATATTGGTGCAGCTGGTATTTTATTGACCATTTTTTGGACAATGTACACAACTCGTGAATACCCTCCTGTCGATGAAAATTACAAAAAACCGCACGTTTTTAACGAACAACAAAAGAAAAATATTAGTTTTTGGCATATTGCTTTGACATCAGGTGCAGCAATAATGGGTGCTTTGTTCGCGGCGCGTACAGGTGGAACTACTGCAGGATTAATGTGGGGAGGTGGTATTTTTGCAGTATTTTATGCGGTTTTATGGTTGCCCGTATTTAAAGAAATCCTTGCATCGCTTTCTGAAATGCCCACAGTAATGAGACAGCTCTGGTGGGTGAAATTTTTTACATGGTATGGCTTACCTTTGATGTGGCAATACCTTTCACTGGCAGTAGCTAAATATGCCTTCAACGCTCCAAGCCCAGAAGCCAACAAACTTGGTTTTGAAGAAGGTACAAAATGGGGGGGACTATGTTTCGCTATGTTTAGCATTACGTGCGCGATTATTTCCATACTTATGCCACGTATTGTTAAAATGATGGGAAGTAGCCGGGTCACTCACGCTATGTTTTTGAGTATTGGCGCAGCTGGATTTTTCATTACTTTGCTTTCTAACGATAAATATATATACCTAACGGGTATGTCCATGATTGGTCTTGCATGGGGTTCAATTATGTCAATGCCTTATTTGATGCTTGCAAACTCTGTTTCGGGTGAGAGAATGGGCGTTTATATGGGTATTTTTAATGGATTTATATGCGTGCCACAATTTATTGGTATGCTCACAGTTCCACTTTTTTATAAATCAATATTAGGCGATGACCCACGCAATGCTTTAGTTTTAGCGGGTGTGTGCTTGCTTTTAGCGGCGGGTTCATGTTTTTTAGTGGATGAAAAAGGAGAAAACAGTGAAGCTGCTTAGATATTCAAAAAAATCGAAATAAGATAATACGGTAACTAAACTTCTGAAAAAAGGCGTTTTGATTTTTTTAATCATTTCGCCTTTTTTTCATTTTATAGCTGGGGATTTATAACTTTGCGCCGTTTTTTATGCGTAAAAAATAAAGCCTCCTATCGGTCGGGCTGTAAAGTGAAAAAAATACGGAGCAAAGCGGAGATTTTTTACACTTTACAGAGCCGACTCAAATCGATAGCTGTGCCTGCCTGCCAGTAGGCAGGTTTATTTTAGCCCTACTTAGAGCAATCAATTAATTTTTATCAATATTAAAATCGAATCATGGCAAAAAGACAGAAAATAGTAGCGGGTAATTGGAAGATGAATAAGACATTCCAAGAGGCTCAAACATTGGCTAACGAAATCAAGTCAAAAGATTTAGCGAAGGATGTTACAGTGATATTGGCTACCCCCTCAGTATTTTGTGAAAGTGTAGGACGAATTATCAGTGAGAGTGCTAATATTAAAATAGGCGCTCAAAACTGTTATCAAGAGGAGAGAGGAGCATACACTGGCGAGGTTTCTGCTGAAATGCTACAGTCTATTGGAGTTCAATACGTTATAGTGGGGCACTCTGAGCGCCGCGAATATTTTAAAGAAAATAGCGAAATCTTAGTTAAAAAAGTGGATTTATTGCTTTCCAAAAATATGACCCCAATTTATTGCTGCGGTGAACCTTTGGAAATCCGCAATAAAGGCAAACACGTGAGCTACGTAGCTAAGCAAATTAAAAAGGAAATATGCCATTTGGATAGCGACAATATTCAGAAAGTAGTGATTGCTTACGAACCGATTTGGGCAATTGGAACTGGATTAACGGCTTCACCTGAGCAAGCGCAAGAAATGCACGCTGAAATTCGCAAAACCCTAAAATCAAAGTTTGGTAAAAGAGTCGCTGACAAAATCAGTATTTTATACGGTGGTAGCATGAACGCGGCGAATGCGAAAACCTTATTGGCTCAGTCCGACGTAGATGGTGGTTTGATAGGTGGAGCGTCTTTAAAAGCGGATGATTTTGCTACCATCATTAATGGATATCCTGCTTAATCTTTGCAATACAGAGAACGGGTTAAGACTGATTTTAAAATATATTTATCTTAACAATCAGTCTTAAACTTTTCTCAACTCAAATAGAGTTCACGTGAACTAAGGCTTCCATACTTTTGTTGAGTAAAAGTACATTTCGTCAACATTTATGAGGGTCTTATCACCGAATTTATGCTTTCTGTCAATTTCTTTTCAAATTTTCATCTTACCGTTTTTGCGTATTTTTTTATTGTAAATTGTAGAAATATTTCCCCAATTAATAAAAAGTGTAAACATTTTAAGGAAAAAACACGCTATAGTGTTCACTATTTGAGAATGTTTTATAACTTTGAATCAATATACCTAAAAGATAGTTTTTAATGAATAATAGTGTAGTTACTCAGCGATTTATAAAGTGTCATAACAGACTACGAGACAATAAAACCATAAAAAGTAGTCGTCAATTCGCTCTTGAATTGGACTATTTGCCTCAAAGTTTGAGTGAAATACTGAAGGGTCGCCGAGATGTAACTATTGAACTTATCCGTAAAGCTGTCGAAGTATATAAAATTAATCCAGTCTATCTTTTCTCTGGGGAGGGTTCTATTTTTTTAAGCGAAGACAATAATAAGGAATTTAGAGTTTTGACTGTAGTGACGGATGTGAGCGACGACGAACGCATCGTGCATGTGCCTGTGCCCGCTCAGAGTGGCTACGTGAGTGAGTTGGATGACCCCAGTTTTATCCAAAATTTGCCTTCTTTTACTCTACCTGATTATAAATATAAAGTAGGCACGCACCGCTGCTTTGATATTGCGGGCGACTCAATGGAACCTACTCTTTTTGAGGGTGATAAGGTGATTTGTAGCTACATAGAACCGAGTTTGTGGGAAACTGCTTTAAAAGATAATTATGTATATGTGATAGTGACGAGCGATGATATTGTGACTAAAAGGATTTATAATCACATAAAAGCCAATAAAACGATTGAGCTGCGTTCGGATAATAATTATTACGACCAATATCAGATACCCCTCAGTATAGTTAAGGAAATTTGGTACGTTAGAGCGAAGATTAGCCCTTTTTTACCTTCGCCCAATAGAATCAATAATCTACTATTTGATGAGATTCACCTGTTAAAAGATGCGTTGAAAGAACAATCCAAAAATATGGGATATTTGAACGAAACAATAGGAAAGTTAGTAGATAGAGTTTGATATTAAATTTGGAAACGAATAATTAAAATGCATTGTTTTAAAATAATATTTTTTTTGGTGACCAAATTTTGTTTTGAGGTCACTATTTAAGTGCCAAACAGATAAGGCTAACTTGAATTTATATTCTAAAATAGTACTTTTTTTAAAATAAATACAGGTTTTTTTAAAAAAAACTTGTATTTAATTTTATTAATCCCTAAATTGCATCCAATTAACATATATTGATAAATACCCACACGAAATTTAATTCTGCTATTTTATTATGACTGAGAAATTTGACAACATCGATTTGAGAATCCTTAAAATTTTACAGGAAAACTCAAAAATAACGAATCTCGACCTATCTAAAAAAATTGGTCTATCGCCAGCACCAACGCTTGAGCGTGTAAAAAAATTAGAATCAACAGGTGTTGTCGTGAGCTATCACGCTGCTGTCAATCCTCAGGAAATTGGATTGAATGTAAAAACATTTGTACTTGTATCTTTGGCTTGGCAGAAAGATAATGCATTGAATAACTTCCTTGATAAAATCAGAGAAATTGACGAAATCACTGAATGTTATATCATCACCGGTGAGGCTGACTTTTTAATAAAAATTGTTTGTAAGGATATACCTACCTACGAGCAGCTTTTATTCAAAACCCTTTCTCAAATTGAAGAAATCGAGCGTTTGAAAACTTTAATGACCCTTTCTACTGTGAAAGACTCTAAAGTATTGCCTTTCAAATATGAATAATGATTAGGCTAATCATCTTTAGCTGATTTTTTATAAAAATATATAATTTAGACCTATGAGGTAGTTTACCTTGTAGGTCTTTCTATTTCTACAATATGAAAAAAAATAAAAATACCCTGGTTTGGCAGATAAATACTGAGGGGGAGCCCGAAAAAATATCTTATTTGCTCGGAACGATGCACGTCCGTGATGAAAGAGCATTTCAGTTTGAAAGCATTTTCTTTGAAAAAATATTAGCCTGCGAAGTATTTGCGACTGAATTTGATTTAGAAGATGCTCAAGTGGCTTATGTGGAAGAAGC
>JANMYC010001478.1:0-1795 GCA_031381715.1 Saprospiraceae bacterium | reverse complement strand
TGTTGAAACCCAATTCGGGCATAGACAGCATGTCCGTAAAATGGCAAAATGGGCGGATTGAAAAAACGAATAATAAAGCGTTCTACGCTTTGCGATGGGAAACGATGGGCAAAAGTCGATTTTATAAAAAACCCGAAAAACTGATTCCGCCAACGGTGATGAAATTGTATAAAATGGCAAAAACGCCTTGAAAGAGGTGATTTTTTGACGCTTTTTATGATAAATACTGAGGGGTACAAATGTTACGAACCGTCCCATCGGGACGATGCGCAATATCAGTTAATTAATTAAATTATTTATAAAATGAAGGTCAGACAAAGATTGATGAGGGCAGTGATTGCCTTAGTTATTATGGGCATTATGGGTGCTTGTAGCGTCTCAAAAAATGCGGCATTGAGTGATGGTTTTACGACCATTTTTAACGGTAAAAATTGGGATGGTTGGCACTTGAAAATCAGAAATGGCGACAGTATTTTAGTAAAAAAGTTATTTGCCATTGAAAAAAACGGCACTATCCACGCTTTTAGGGATGTGCCCGACAGTATGGAGTTGAATACGGGTAAAAACACCACGCACGCGATGTTTTATACCAACAAAAAATACAGCAAATACATCTTCAAATTTGAGTATAAATGGGGTAAAAAAATCTACAATAATTTTGCGCAATTTCAATACGATGCGGGTATGTATTACCACGTTTTTGAAGACAATATTTGGCCCAAAGGATTGGAATACCAAGTCCGTTACGACCATATAAAAAACGTCAACCACACGGGCGATTTTTGGGCAAAGTGGATTACCATTCAGTGGTATGCCAAAAACAATAACTTTCTTTTACCTGAAAATGGGGGTGAAAAAACGCCCAGTAAAGGTTCGGAATATTTGGCATTGGAAGCTGCTGAATACAACGGCTTAAATGATAAATGGAATGAATGTGAAGTCATCGTGATGGGTAATGAATACGCTATTCATAAGCTCAATGGGCAAATTGTGAACATGGCAACCAACCTAAGTTACGGCGAAGGCATCATCGGTTTGCAAGCGGAAACGGCGGAGGTTTTTTATCGAAACATTAAAATAAAAGAGTTTAAAGAGAGCGTGCCGATTGAGACTTTTATTCCGAATTGGAAGAAATAAATAAAAAAAGACCCCTCAGTATTTTGACCTTTTTTAGGCGCAACTTTCCAAAAATTTTACGGTGGATGAAAATTTTAAATTTACAAAAGATGTTCAAAATCAATAAAATGGTAACTGTTGTTTTAACCTTATGCTTTTGTAATTTAGGTTTAAACGCTCAAAAAACGGTGGTCGCCATCAACGACAACCCGTTTTACATCAACGGCAAAACAAAAAAACTTTTATACAGCGATGATTTCACCATGCAATTCGACACCACAAAATGGTTCGCCGAATTAGGTAAAAATCAAAACAACACAGTGTCAGTAAAAAATGGGGCAATGGAAATTGACGTGGATTATGGCGCAACGATTTGGTTTAAAAACGAACTAAAAGACGCTTGGATGGTTGAATTTGACCGAACTGTGCCCATGCAAGGCGGTAAAAATGACCGGCTTTCCGATTTCAATGTCTTTTGGCAAGCGACCGACCCGCACACGGGTAAACTTATGGACAGAGACCCCGAATTTAAAAATTATGACACTCTGAGCCTGTATTACGTAGGTATGGGCGGCAATAAAAACACCACAACCCGATTTAGAAAGTACATGGGCACGAGCAACAAAGATGTTATTCAAGAATACACCGATGCGGCTCATTTGCTCGAAGCGGATAAAAC
>JANMYC010001421.1:0-4153 GCA_031381715.1 Saprospiraceae bacterium | reverse complement strand
TTTTTATCGTAAAATATCCTAATTTTGCGCGCATTTTTAAAGAAAAAAGAAACAAAGCAAATATGGAATTTAATCCAAATAGAATCGAGGATAAGTGGAAGAAGTTTTGGGACGAGAACCAAACGTATAAAGTGACAAACGGTGGTTCAAAACCCAAGTTTTATATATTAAATATGTTCCCGTATCCATCGGGCGCAGGTTTGCACGTGGGGCATCCGCTCGGCTACATTGCTACGGATATTTACGCCCGTTTCAAACGCCTCAAAGGTTTCAATGTTTTGAACCCAATGGGTTACGATTCATTTGGATTACCTGCTGAACAATACGCTATCCAAACGGGTACACACCCTGCTATTACCACTGAAAATAACATTGCTCGCTACCGTGAGCAGTTGGATAATATTGGCTTTTCATTCGATTGGTCACGTGAAGTACGCACTTCCGATGAATCTTTTTACAAATGGACTCAATGGATTTTTATGCAGCTTTTTAATCATTATTATGATAAAACGGCTGATAAAGCGGTTAAAATTAGTGATTTAGTAGAGCGTTTAAAGACAGAAGGCAATGCTAATATCAATGCTGTATGCGACGAGGATACCCCCTCAGTATCAGCCGCTGAATGGAACGCTTGGAGTGAAAAGGAGCAACAATTATTCCTTTTAAAATACCGATTGACGTTCCCAGAAGAGAGTTTTGTGAACTGGTGTGCGCAGTTGGGAACTGTTTTATCCAACGATGAAGTCAAAGACGGCGTGAGTGAGCGTGGCGGCTACCCAGTTGAACGCAAATTAATGAAACAATGGAGTATGCGCATCACTGCGTATGCCGACCGATTGATTGAAGGCTTGAACCATGTGGAATGGTCAGAGTCATTAAAAGAGCAACAACGCAACTGGATTGGTCGTTCACAAGGCGCATCGGTGAAGTTTCCTTTGGAAAAAGACCCCGAAATGACCATCGAAGTGTTTACAACTCGGGTGGATACTATCTACGGTGTCACTTTTATGGTGTTAGCGCCTGAGCATGAATATGTAAAGGATTTGACTACAAAAGAGCAAAAAGAAGAAATCGAAGCGTATCAATCATGGGCTGCTTCTCGCTCGGATGTTGACCGTATGTCGGAGGTTAAAAAGGTGACGGGAGCGTTTACAGGTTCATACTGTGTGAATCCATTTAATGGTGAAAAAGTGCCGATTTATATCGCAGATTACGTTTTAGCGGGTTATGGAACGGGTGCTGTAATGGCGGTACCAAGTGGCGACCAACGGGATTGGAACTTTGCAAAGCATTTTAATTTGCCCATTATTTCCATTTTAGATGGTCAAAAAGACGTTGAAACGGCGGCAGATAATACTAAAGAAGGTCGCTATATCAATTCGGGCATCATCAACGGCATGGAATATAAAGAGGCGACGAATACTTTAATTTCATGGTTAGAAGAGCGTGGCTTGGGTAAAGGTAAAATTCAGTATCGTTTACGCAATGCGGTTTTCAGTCGTCAGCGTTATTGGGGCGAGCCAGTTCCGGCGTTTTGGAAAGATGGCGTGCCGTATTTGATTGAAGAGAGCGAATTACCATTGGTTTTACCTAAAATCGATAAATATTTGCCTACTGAAACGGGCGAACCACCACTGGGACGTGCCGAAGATTGGAAATATCAAGACCAATATGAGTATGAATTATCCACAATGCCGGGTTGGGCGGGTTCATCATGGTATTTTTACCGTTATATGGATGCTCATAACGATGCGACTTTTGCCTCAAAAGAAGCAGTGGATTATTGGCAACAAGTGGATTTGTACGTCGGTGGTACGGAACACGCTGTGGGTCACTTATTGTATTCTCGTTTTTGGAACTTATTTATGTATGATTTAGGACTTGTACCGCATACTGAATACGCTAAAAAATTGGTGAATCAAGGGATGATTCAAGGGCGTAGTTTGTATTTAAAACTGAATACTGGACGTCGCTTGTTTGTGGATGTTAATTTAGCAGATGAAAGAGACCGTTTGTACAGAGATGTTTTCTTACAAATGATCGAAAAAGATAACCGTTTTGAAGGTATCAAAGGAGATGAAGTTGGTGGCGATATTGATTGGGAAAAAGACGAGAATGGAAAATATTACACCGCATTGACCCCAGAGGTTGAAAAAATGTCAAAACGGACATTAAATGTTGTCAATCCTGACGATGTTGTTGCAAAATACGGAGCTGACTGCTTCCGTATGTACGAAATGTTTTTGGGTCCTTTGGAGGATTCTAAGCCGTGGAGTACAACGGGTATCACGGGTGTTCAAGGCTTTTTACGCAAATTATGGTCATTATTTTATGACCTCAATACGGGTAAAAATCTTTTAACGGATGGCGAACCGACTCCAGAAGAATTGAAAGTTTTACATGCTTGTATCAAAAAAGTGAGTACGGATATTGAAAACTTCTCTTTCAACACGGCTGTCTCAGGATTTATGATTTGTGTGAACGAGTTGAAATCGATGCGTTGCTCTAAACGATTAATTTTGAAGGAGTTAGTTATTTTAGTTGCCCCATTTGCACCTTTTATTGCCGAGGAATTATGGGAAGCATTGGGTAATACAACTTCGGTTTTAGAAGCTCAATACCCTACGCACAATGAAGTGTTTTTAATAGAAAATGAAGTCCTCTACCCTATTTCTATCAATGGTAAAAAGCGTGGAGAATACACATTTGCTGCCGATGCCAGCCCTGCGGATATTGAAAAAGTCGTTCGTGCCATGGAAGTCATTACGAAATGGTCAGAAGGCAAGGACATCAAGAAAGTGATTGTTGTACCAGGTCGTATGGTGAATGTGGTGATTTAAACCATGTCACCGCTTGAAGCGGTGGCATGGATAAATAGATAAAAATGCCTCTGTGTCAAAACAGAGGCATTTTTTTATTGAAAATACTGAGGGGATATCGAAATTCTCTTAACTTTATGGTATTATTATTCGCATTATTCATAAAATTCTAAATTTCCAAAATGAAAAAATTACTCTTTCCTATCTGTATGATTGCCTTATTTCAAGTCGATGTAAAAGCCCAACACACGCCTGAAATAGAAAAAGAACTCAATGCTAAAGTTGAAAAATTAGCCATTGATTTCAAAAAAAAATTGATCAAAGAACAAACGTCTGGTTCAGATTTTTGGACAACTTTTAAAGTTGATACTTTTCGCATTGAAAGATATGTGGATTTGCGAATGGAAAAGGATTATTCCACGCAAGGGATGAATTTTGCCATGCGAGAAGGCGAAACTCGCTACGATAAGCTGCTCAATAATTATTACAAAATGCTGCTTCAAAAAATGAAAGCCGAGGATAAAAAATTACTCGTCGAAGCTCAAAAAGCATGGCTTGATTTTAGAGATAAAGAAATTAAACTGACATCTAAATTATTATCTCCAGAGTACACCGGCGGCGGCACTATGTACTCAAATATTTTAACAGGCAAGATATATCAACTTACTAAAGATCGGGTTTTAGAATTGGCTCAGCATCTTGATAATAATTAAAGTTGATTTTGTCATAATAAAATCTACCTTTTTATAGTAAAAATACTGAGGGGTACAACAAAAAAATTAGAAAAATTTAAAAAACAACTAATGCGTAATTTATTAATAATCAGCATTTTTATGCTTTCCATTAACCTACTTTTGGCTCAAAACCAAGAGTTGGATATGAAATTGAAGAAAAAAATATTAAAATCAAATAAAAAAATAGAAAGGGAGTGGTGTGAAGAAGGTATCAACTTAGCAATCAAGGATTATTCAAAAGGAATTAGAAAATTATACACTTGGGGAGATAGGTATTATGATAAAAATGATTCGCTTTTCATTCTCATACTAAAATCAGAATATGGAATTGTCTTAAAAGATTTAGGTTGTTCTCCTGATGGAGATGAAATATGCTATTCAGATTATATGTGTGAAAAAATAGAAGCTGATAAAGGAAAGGATTTCTTCAAAAAAATTAGGGAACAAGTAAATCAAGCTCTAAAGTAATAATAGAGTTAACTTGACTTGTTCAAATTTGTTGTAATTGATTGATATACAATTTTTTATAGCGTTCTTTTCTTGCAAAAGGCTTATTTTTCAAATAGAGTATTTTTTAAATATTTCAAGAATATCCAAATT